>JBAZRQ010000491.1:0-2938 GCA_041662925.1 Nocardioides sp.
CCGTTCGAGAACAGCGAGTGGTTCGAGCACCACTTCCCCGGCGACTTCATCGTGGAGTACATCGGCCAGACCCGCGGCTGGTTCTACACGCTGCACGTGCTGGCGACCGCGATCTTCGACCGGCCGGCGTTCAGCTCGTGCATCAGCCACGGCATCGTCCTCGGCTCCGACGGCAACAAGATGTCGAAGTCGCTGCGCAACTATCCCGACGTCACCGAGGTCTTCGACCGCGACGGGGCCGACGCGATGCGCTGGTTCCTGATGAGCTCGCCGATCCTGCGCGGCGGCAACCTGATCGTCACGGAGCCGGGCATCCGCGACTCGGTGCGCCAGGTGATGATCCCGCTGTGGAACAGCTGGTACTTCTTCCAGCTCTACGCCAACGCCGCCCGCGAGGGCGCGGGCCACGAGGCGCAGTGGTCGACGGCGTCGACGGACCCGCTCGACCGCTACCTGCTGGCCAAGTGCCGGCAGTACGTCGAGCAGATGACGCAGCAGATGGACGCCTACGCCGTCGCCGACGCGTGCGACTCGACGCGGTCGTTCCTCGACGTGCTCACCAACTGGTACATCCGGCGCTCGCGCGACCGCTTCTGGGGAGACAACACCGACGCGTTCGACACGCTCTACACCGTGCTGGAGGTCGTCTGCCGGGTCACCGCGCCGCTGCTGCCGCTGACCACCGAGGAGGTCTGGCGCGGGCTCACGGGCGAGCGCTCGGTGCACCTCGCCGACTGGCCCGCTGCCGACGTGCTGCCGGCCGACGACGCGCTGGTCGCGGCGATGGACCAGGTGCGTGAGGTCTGCTCGGCCACGTCGGCGCTGCGCAAGGCGGGCAGCCTGCGCAACCGGCTGCCGCTCGCGACGCTGACCGTCGTCGTCGACGACCCGGCCGCGCTGGCCGGCTTCGAGGGGATCGTGGCCGACGAGGTCAACGTCAAGGCGGTGCGGCTGCTCGCGTCCGACTCGGCCGAGGCGGCGTCGTACGGCGTCGAGCAGAAGCTGACCGTCAACGCCCGGGCCGCCGGTCCGCGGCTGGGCAAGGACGTGCAGCTCGCGATCAAGGGCTCCAAGTCGGGTGACTGGTCCGTCGCGCCCGACGGCACCGTGACCTCGGGCGGGCTGGCGCTGGTCGAGGGAGAGTACGCGCTCGAGACGGTCGCCGGCTCGGCCGACGCCGACACCGCGACCGGCGTGCTGCCCGGGGGCGGCTTCGTGGTGCTCGACACCGCGGTCACCCCGGAGCTCGCCGCCGAGGGGCTCGCCCGCGACCTCGTCCGCGCCGTCCAGCAGGCCCGCCGCGACGCCGGCCTCGACGTCTCCGACCGGATCTCCCTCACCGTCGCCGGCTCGGCCGAGGTGCAGGAGGCGGCCCGCACCTACGAGAAGCTGATCACCAGCGAGACCCTCGCGACGTCGTACGACGTCAGTGACGGCCCCGCGGGCGAGCCGGTCGTGACCGTCACCAAGGCCTGAAACCGCTGACCCGCCCGAAACTTTCGGGCGGGTCAGCGAGTCAGCCGACCTTGAGGGAGGTCAGGCGGGGCTGAGCGAGGCGGAGGTTCTCGCCGCCCATCTCGGTGCAGCGCAGGTGCACGGGCAGCGAGGCGTCCGGGACGGTGATGACCTGCTGCAGCGTGAAGCTGGCGACCTCGCCGGGGGCGCCGTTGGCGGCCAGCGCGAACCGTGCCTCGTTCAGGACGTCGCCGCCCTGCACCAGGGCGCAGCGGTTGGAGATCGCGGGGACGCCGGCGTCGTGGTTGTCGATGCTGGCGCTGACGGTCACCAGCTGCGAGCCGGGCACGACGCCGACCGTGAGCAGGTTGGGGCAGCTCTCCAGCGTGGTGTCAGCGCAGCTGGGCACCTCGAGGAACAGGTTGGTGTCGGCGTCGCTCTTGAGCGTGGTCCGGGCCGACGAGTGCAGGTCGGCGAAGCGGACCGTGCCGTTCTTGACGTCGAGCGTCGTGACGGTGCCGTTCTTGATCTGCTTGCCCGTGATCAGCTTGGCGGCCGTGGCGCCGCCGGCCATGGCGACCAGGAGTACGACGGCGGCGAGGAGGGCGGCGGGGAGGGCGCGGGTGCTGCGAAGCATGGTCTTTCCTTCGGTTCGGTGGCCACTTCGTTGCGGCCGGTGAGGAAAGACTCGTCGCGGGGGCACCCCCCGGGCATGAGGGAAGATCCCTCAACTGGGGTTCTGGGGGTTACCCAGGGTGCGGGTCAGATCAGCCCGAGGCGTCCGGCGAGCCGGTCGAGCGAGCCCAGCACCTCGGCCTCCGCCTTGTCGGGCACGCCCCAGATGAGCTCGGTCGCGCCCTGCTCGGCCCAGGCCATCAGGTCGTCGGGGTCGGGCTTGAAGGCGATCAGGATCCGGATCTCGGGGGCGCCGTCGCGTCCGGCGTCGGCCCAGGCGGCCTTCAGGGCCCCGATCTGGGCGGAGATGTCCTGCTGGGTGGGGGTGGTCATCCAGCCGTCGGCGTTGGCCGCGATCCAGGCGAACGTCTTCGGGCCGCCGCCGGCGCCGATGATCAGCGGGATGTGCGCGGCCGGCTTGGGGAAGGCCCACGACGGCCCGAACGACACGAACTCGCCGTCGTACGACGCCTCCTCCTGCGTCCACAGGGCGCGCATCGCCTCGACGTACTCCTTGAGCACGGTGCGCCGCTTGCCGGCGGGGACGTGGTGGTCGGCGAGCTCGTCGGTGTTCCAGCCGAAGCCGGCGCCGATCTCGACCCGTCCGTCCGAGAGGTGGTCGAGCGTGGCGATCTGCTTGGCGAGCGTGATCGGGTCGGACTCGACCGGCAGCGCGACCGCGGTCGACAGCCTGATCCGCGACGTCGCCTGCGCGACGGTCGCCAGGGAGACCCACGGGTCGAGCGTGCGCAGGTAGCGGTCGTCGGGCAGTGACTCGTCGCCGGTGCCGGGGTGCGCGGCCTGGCGC
>JBAZRQ010000492.1:0-2932 GCA_041662925.1 Nocardioides sp.
AGCTGCGCACGCGACGGACCGCGACCTTCGAGGTCCGACTGGCCAACCGCGGCGACTCCGCCGACGCCCTGGTGGTGCGCGGTGCCCGGCGGACCGCGAAGTTCAAGGTCACCTACCTGGTGGGTGGTCGCAACGTCACGGCTGAGGTGATCGCCGGGACCTATCGCACCTCCACCCTGGCGCCCGGAGCCGTGGCCCTGCTCGTCGTCAAGGTCACCCGGACCGCACGGGCCAAGGCCGGCGACCGGCGCGCGTTCGAGATCCGCGCCGCGTCCGCCCACGCGCCGGCCCGGCAGGACACCGTCACCGCCGTCGTCCGGCGCTGACTGAACAGCCGACTCGGCGGTCAGGCGGCCAGGGGTCCGATGTCCACGGTCGCCGCGATCGCCTCGAACATGTCGAAGTAGTCGCCGTAGTCCTCGCGGGCCACGGAGCAGGTCAGCGTGATGCCGAGACCCCCGGCGACCCAGGCCCACTGGTCGCACAGGAGGTCGGCGGCACCGAGCCGGTGGGCGAAGCGCCGGTAGGCGACGTCATGCCCGTCCAGGTCGTAGGTGTCCTCGTCCTCCAGTGCGAAGTCGTCGAGCCGCTCGGCCAGCTCCCGCATCGCCTCCTCGCGCCACGACTCCAGGTCGCGGTCGACCGACGCGCAGGTGAGGGTGAGCTCCGGCCGTACGCCGCTCGCGGGCAGCCTCGTCGCCCGGGCCGCCACCAGCACCCCGTGTGCGGGGTCCGACCGCCGTCGCCAGCTGGGCGGGACGGCGATCCCCAGGTCACCGCGGGCCATCGGTCAGCTCCCACGTGACCAGGGCCGGAGCGGGTGGTGGGGCCGGCTCCCAGTCATCCTGCGGTGGTGACGCCCAGTCGTCGTCGGGGACAGGGCTGACGGCTGCGGGCACCGCGCTGGGCACGGCGCTCGGGGTCGTCGGTGCTGGAGCTGACCCTCCGGACGGTACGTCGGGCAGCGGCTCGGACGGGGGATCGGACGGGGGCTCGGGCAGCGGATCGGGCAGGGGGCCCGGTATCGGGTCGGACATCGGCAGGCCGAACGGTCCGCCCGCGATCGGCGACGGCGCCCGCGTGCCGGCGTGCTGTGCGAGCGCGGCCTGCCAGTCGTGGTGTGCCTGGTCCTCGACCTTGCGGGCCTCGCGCACCGCGCCCGCCACCATCCGGAAGACCTCGCGCTGCCGCTCGTCGGCGTAGGGCCCGGGCGGCTGGATCTCCTGCGCGGTGATCACCAGGTGGTCGCGGGCCAGGGCGCGGGCGCGCCGCAGGACCCGTCGTACGCCGTCGAGGTCGGTGCCGAAGTCGTCGAGCGCGGCCGCGAGCGCCCGCTGGGCCGACGCGCCGGCGACCGCCTCGTCGTGCAGCCGGCCGGCGCTGTCGCGGTAGGCGTTGCCGCTGAGGCCCTCGAAGTCGTCGGCCGGCAGGGACGCCTGGTGGCTCAGGAACCGGCTCGTGACCTCGAGTGACTCGGCGAGCCCGTCGAGGCGGCGGGCGACCCGCCAGCAGGACTCGGGGTCGCCGTCGAAGTAGGTGCTCAGAGTCATGTCAGCTCCTGGTCGTGGATGAGGTCGAAGCCCCAGCCGACGGTGCCGTCGAGCACCGAGGACGACGACACGAAGCCGTCGAGGGCCTCACCGAGCCGGCGCATCCCGTCGGCGGTGGTGGCCGACCGGGCCAGGACGCGTTCCAGTCCCTCCTGGGTCACGCAGTAGGACCGGCCGGTCCGGGGCATGGGGATCTGGCACTCGTCGTCGAGGTCCAGACCGTGACGGATCAGGTCGCGGCTCGCGCGCCGCAGCACTCGGGGGTCGATGGTGAACATGGCCGGAGCCTGCTCGCGACGGCGTATCACCGAAACCGGGCCGGTCGCGGCCTGTGGAAACACGCCTAGGCTGGGCGTCATGAGCGACATGACTTCCGACCAGCCACTCTGTCCCGAGTGCGGCAGCGAGCACACCTACGAGCTGGGCGGCCTGACCGTCTGCTCGATATGCGCGCACGAGTGGTCGCCGGCCGACGCGGAGCCCGCGGCGGAGCAGGCGCGCGTGGTCAAGGACTCCGTGGGCAACGTGCTCGCCGACGGCGACACCGTGGTCGTGGTCAAGGACCTCAAGGTCAAGGGCAGCGCGACCGCGATCAAGGTCGGCACCAAGGTCCGCAACATCCGCCTGGTCGAGGGCGTCGGCGACCACGACATCGACTGCAAGGTCGACGGCTTCGGTCCGATGCAGCTCAAGTCGAGCGTGGTCAAGAAGGCCTGACGCCGCCCCAGCGGATGGTCAACGGATGGTGCCGACCCCCGGGACCAGCGGCAGGTCGAGCGCGGTGACCCAGCCGGCGGGCAGGGCGTTGACGGCCGGTACGGCGTTGAGCGCGCGCAGGCCGGTGGCCAGGCAGCCGGCGACGGCGGGCGAGCGTCCGGAGCCGTCGGTGAAGCGGAACGACGTCTCCTGGCTGATCGAGGGTGAGCCGGTGATGTCGACGCGGTAGACGTCGTCCTGGGAACCGGCCGGCCACTCCGGCGCGGCGTCGAGGCCGATCCGGTTGACGTGCTCGAGGGAGATCACCTCGCGGCCCTGGAAGATGCCGTTGATGGTGAACCGGATCGCGGCGACGTTGCCGGCCTCGATCACGCCCTTGGCGGTCTTGCGGTCCTCGGGGGTGACCCACTTCTCCCAGGTGGTGGTGATGTCGTCGAGCTCGATGCCCGCGGCGTGCGCGATCATCGGGACGGTCGCGCCCCACGCCATGATCAGCAGGTCCGGGATCTCGAGCAGCGGCGTGAACTCCGGCGGCCGGCCGATGCCCATCTCGTCCTCGTAGTCACCCTCGTAGTCGGTGTAGTCGAGCAGCTCGGAGGCCCGCACCGACTCCACCTCGCCGCACAGCCCCATCAGGGTCAGCGGGAACAGGTCGTTGGCGAAGC
>JBAZRQ010000493.1:0-2931 GCA_041662925.1 Nocardioides sp.
ACGCCTGGGCGCTCAAGCACTGGTACTTCGAGCGCACCCTGTCCCTCGAGGACTACGTCGAGCGCCAGCTCGCGCTGATCCTCAAGGCGATCCTCGAGCCGCGGCACCGGCGCAAGTACGCCGCCTTGCTCTCCCCCGCCTGAGCGCCGCGCGGCTCAGGCCGTCGCGACCGCAGCCCTCGAGGACTCGTGGTCCAGGGCGGTGGCGCGCTTCTCGCTCAGCACGCCGACGCAGACGAGGCTGAGCACGCCCATCGCCCCGAGGTAGATGCCGATGGACGCGGTGCCGTAGTTGGCCGCCAGGGTGGCCGCGACGACCGGAGGGATCGAGCCGCCCAGGATGCCGGCGAGGCTGTAGGCGATGCCGGCGCCGGTGTAGCGGTAGCGGACCGCGAAGAGCTCGGGCACGAAGGACCCCACGGGGCCGTAGATCAAGCCGACGCCGATCATCGTCACGCACAGGGCGAGCGTGAAGGTCACCCCTCCGGTCGAACCGATGACCTGGAAGACGACCAGCGCCCACAGCGTGGCCACGAGGTTGCCGAGCATGATCAGGTTGCGGCGGCCGAACCTGTCGGACAGCGTCGCGGAGACGATGGTCGTGAGCGCGAAGACGGTGCCCGCCACGATGTTGGCGGTCAGCACGGTCGTGCGGTCCAGCCCGAGCTCGGCGGTTCCGTAGCTGGTGAGGTAGCTGACGCCCAGGTAGAACGACGCGAACAGGATGGTCAGCGCTCCGGCGACGAGCACCACCTCGCGCCACTGGTGGCGCAGGACGTCGGCGAAGGGCAGCCGGACGGCGACCGCGCTGCGGCGTACCTGCTGGAACGAGACCGTCTCCTCGATCCGCATCCGGATCCACAGGCCGACCACGATCAGCAGGATGCTGACGAGGAACGGGATCCGCCAGCCCCAGCTGAGGAACTGGGCCTGAGTCATGGTCACGGCGGCCAGCAGGAAGGTCGCGCTGGACAGGACGAGTGCGACCCCAGGGCCGAGCTGCGGGTACATGCCGTAGTGGCCCCGCTTCCCGACGGGGGCGTTCTCCGAGGTGAGCAGGGCAGCTCCGGCCCACTCGCCGCCCACCGCGAACCCCTGGCACAGACGCATCAGGACCAGGATCACCGGGGCCGCGACCCCGATGGTGTCCGCCGTGGGGAGCAGACCGACCACCAGGGTCGCCGCGCCCATCAACATCAGGCTGAACACGAGCGTCCGCTTGCGGCCGATGCGGTCGCCGTAGTGGCCGAAGACCACGGCACCGAGCGGCCGGGCCACGAACGCGACGCCGAACGTGGCGAAGGAGGCGACCAGCGCGGCCGCGTCACCGAGGCCGGGGAAGAACAGCTGCGGGAAGACCAGCGCCGCGGCCGTGCCGTAGATGTAGAAGTCGTACCACTCGATCGTCGTACCGGCGAGGCTCGCCAGGGCGACTCGCCTCATGCCTGCCTTCGGAAGGCCGGCGTGCGGCCGTGACTGCGTGTGCGACATGTTGATCTCCCGGGGAGTCAGATGGATGAGAGTGACGTGAATCTCAGTTCATGTCGCATGAATGTATGTTCATTCCGGATCGCGGTCAATGGCCAGATGAACTTCGGTTCACCCGTCAGGAGAGCTGCTGTCCGAGCTGGCTGATGAACTCGTCGGCCATGGCGAGCTGGCGGTCGAGTCTCTCGCGACGCTCGGTGGCATCGGCCAGGATGTCGACGAGACGCTGCCGCGCGCCCTGTCTCAGGTCGGTGCCACTGGTCGTGTCGCGGAGGGTCTCGAGGTCGCGCATCGCGGCGCTCATCTGCTCCAGGGTGAACCCGAGCGGCTTCATCCGGCGGATCACCAGGATCTTCTCGACGTCGGTCTCGGTGTAGAGCCGGAAGCCGCCGTCAGTGCGGCCCGAGGGGCTGAGCAGCCCGACCTCGTCCCAGTGCCGCAGGCTGCGCAGCGACAGCTCCGTGCGGGCGGCGACCTCGCCGATGTGCATCACCGTCGGAGTCGCGTCGGGTGCCGGAGAGGCGGTGGGTTCGCTGGTCATGGTGGGCTCTCTCGCGTCGCTGGGATTTCAACCCTAACGTTGCGTGAGGTTAGGGTTGCGCCAGACTTCCGCCGGCAATGGTGCCGGCCTGCGCCCGATGGTGCACACCCCTTCCCGCCCGCCACGAAGGAGCACCATGAGCACGACCCTGTCGCATGCGCCGGAGCCCACGGTGCGGGCCGCGCTGCGCTCCCCCAGGCTGCTCCGCACCGAGGTCCTGGCCGGCCTCGTCGTCGCGTTGGCCCTGATCCCCGAGGCCATCTCGTTCTCGATCATCGCCGGGGTCGACCCTCGGGTCGGGCTCTTCGCCTCGTTCACGATGGCCGTCTCGATCGCCTTCCTCGGCGGCCGGCCGGCGATGATCTCGGCCGCGACCGGCGCCGTCGCGCTGGTGATCGCACCGGTCATGCGCGACTACGGCATGGACTACTTCATCGCCACCGTCCTGCTCGCCGGTGTCCTGCAGGTCGTGCTCGGCCTCGCGGGCGTCGCGCGGCTGATGCGGTTCATCCCCCGCTCGGTGATGGTGGGCTTCGTCAACGCGCTCGCCATCCTCATCTTCCTGGCTCAGATCCCGCACCTGGTGGACGTTCCGTGGCTGGTCTACCCGATGATCGCCTTCGGCATCGCGGTGATCGTCGGGTTCCCCCGCATCAACAAGGTCGTCCCGGCGCCGCTGGTCGCGATCGTCGCGCTCACCGGGTTCACCGTCCTCGCCGGGATCAACGTGCCCGACGTCGGCGACGAGGGCGAGCTGCCCGACAGCCTGCCCTCGCTGTTCGTACCCGACGTGCCGTGGAACCTCGACACCCTCGAGATCATCGCCCCCTACGCGTTGGCGATGGCGCTGGTGGGCCTGCTTGAGTCGCTGCTCACGGCCAAGCTGGTCGACGACATCACCGA
>JBAZRQ010000494.1:0-614 GCA_041662925.1 Nocardioides sp.
TGTGCGACGAGATGGCGGTGCGGGACTGGTACGTCCAGCCGCAGCTCAGCTACGGCGACCTACCCCCCAACATCCACCTCTCGGTCAGCGCCGCCACGCTGCCGCACGTCGACGAGTTCCTCACGGCGCTGGCCGACTCGGTGCGCGTGGCCCGCGCCGCGGGTCCGGTACGGGTCGACCCCGGCGTCGCGGCGTACGTCGCCGGGCTCGACCCCGCGTCGATCTCCGACGACGACTTCGACGGCCTGCTCGCCGCCGCCGGCCTCGTCGGCGGCGGTGACGGGCTCGCCCTGCCGTCGCGCATGGCCGAGGTCAACGCCCTGCTCGACGTCGCCTCCCCCGCCCTGCGCGAGGCCGTGATGGTGGCCTTCCTCGACCGTCTCTCCCGGCCCTCCGCGAACTGACTCCTCGCCGGGGGGTGAGGTCCAACGTCCCTAGCGGGGGCCGCGGAGTTGGGACCAGACTGTGGGACAGGACACAGGGCACAGGGGAGGCTCATCGTGGACACCCGGGTGGCGGATCTCGCAGGTCTGCAACGGCTGATCGATGTGCTGGGTCAGCGCGGCTACACGGTGCTCGGCCCCACGGTGCGCAACGGGGCGATCGTCAACGCG
>JBAZRQ010000494.1:624-2927 GCA_041662925.1 Nocardioides sp.
GGGCTCGCCCTGCCGTCGCGCATGGCCGAGGTCAACGCCCTGCGCGACGTCGCCTCCCCCGCCCTGCGCGAGGCCGTGATGGTCGCCTTCCTCGACCGGCTCTCGAGGCCCTCCACCGAGTGAGGCCCAACGTCCCTAGCGGGCGGCGCGGATCTGGGACGAGACTGTGGGACAGGACACAGGGAGGCTCATCGTGGACACCCGGGTGGCGGATCTCGCAGGTCTGCAACGGCTGATCGATGTGCTGGGTCAGCGCGGCTACACGGTGCTCGGCCCCACGGTGCGCAACGGGGCGATCGTCAACGCGCCGGTGCGGCAGGTCGCGGACCTGCCCGTGGGCTGGGGCGACGACCAGGACGCCGCCCACTACCGGCTCCGCCGGCGCGACGACGACGTGGTGTTCGGGTTCGCCTCGGGGGCCCAGTCGGCCAAGCCGGTGTTCTTCCCGACCGAGGAGGTGCTCTGGCGCGGACGGCGTACGCCGGACGGGTTCGACGCCGAGGTCCCCGACCGGGCCGACCACGGGCCCTACGCCCTGCTCGGGGTGCGCTCGTGCGACCTGCACGCGGTGGGCATCCACGACACAGTCCTGCGCGACCGCGGGTTCCGCGACGACGCCTACGCCGCACGCCGCGAGGGGGCGTTCGTGGTCGCGGTGACGTGCGGCGACCCCGGCGGCACCTGCTTCTGCACCTCGATGGGCACCGGCCCGCGCCCTCGGGAAGGGCACGGCGCGCCGTTCGACCTCGCTCTCACCGAGCTGCTGGACGACGCCGGCCATCGCTTCCTGGTGGAGGTGGGCAGCGACCGCGGCGCGGAAGTGGTCGCCGAGATCGGCGCCGCGCCGGCAGTGGACGCGGACGTCGCGGCGGCCGATCAGGTCGCCCAGGGAGCGGCGTCCCGGATGGGCCGCACCCTCGACACAGCCGGTCTGAAGGAGCTGCTCTACGCGAGCGCGGACAGCCCGGTGTGGGACGACATCGCGCAGCGCTGCCTGGCCTGCGGCAACTGCACCGCGGTGTGCCCCACCTGCTTCTGCACGACCGTGTCGGACACCACCGACCTGCTCGGCGACCAGGCCGACCGGACCCGGGTGTGGGACTCCTGCTTCAACGCCGAGTTCTCCCACCTCCACGGCGCCAACGTCCGCGAGTCCACGCGATCTCGCTACCGGCAGTGGATGACGCACAAGCTGGGGTCGTGGATCGACCAGTTCGGCATGTCCGGGTGCGTGGGCTGCGGCCGCTGCGTCACCTGGTGCCCGGCGGCGATCGACATCACCGAGGAGGCTGCCGCCCTGCGGCGCGCGGCCGCGGGGGGCGAGTGACCATGCAGACGATCGCGCAGTACCTCCCCGAGCACCCGTTCTTCGCCGGGCTCGACCCGGCCGCCCTGGAGCTGGCCGCGGGCTGCGCGGTCAACGTGCACTTCCGGCCGGGCGAGTTCCTCTTCCACGAGGGCGATCCCGCCGACACCTTCTACGTGCTGCGCCACGGCCGGGTCTCGATCCAGATGCGTACGCCGACCGAGGACGTGGTGGTCGACACCGCACAGGACGGTGACGTCGTGGGGTGGTCGTGGCTGATCGCGCCCTACCGCTGGACGCTCGACGCGCGGGCCACCGCCGACACGACCGCGATCGCCTTCGACGGCGTGTGTCTGCGCAACAAGTGCGAGCGCGACGCCTCCCTGGGCTACGCGCTGCTGCAGCGCGTGGTGCACGTGATGTCCGGACGGTTGCAGTCGGCACGCGTCCGCCTGCTCGACCTCTACGGAGACAACCGGTGACCGGCACGGGCATGCTCCCGCGCCGGTTCCGCGTCACCTCCACGCGCCGCGAGACGCGCGACACGCGCACGCTGGAGCTGGCGCCGCTGGACGGTGAGCCGCTCGGCTTCGCGCCGGGCCAGTTCACGATGCTGCTCGCGTTCGGGGTGGGCGAGGTACCGATCTCGATCAGCGGTGACCCCACGCGACCCGACGTCCTGCGGCACACCATCCGCGACGTGGGCCCGGTCTCCCATGCCCTGTCCACGGCGGCACCCGGCTCGGTGCTCGGCGTACGCGGCGCGTTCGGCACCGGGTGGGAGGTCGAGCGGGGACGCGGGGGCGACGTGGTGATCGTGGCCGGTGGCATCGGGTTGGCGCCGCTCCGACCGGCGATCCTGCAGGTGGCCGCGGCCCGCGAGGACTACGGCCGGGTGCTGCTGCTCTACGGCGCCCGCAACCCCGAGGAGATCCTGTACGCCGAGGAGCAGCGCAGCTGGGCCCAGCAGCACGGGCTCGAGGTCGAGGTGATCGTG
>JBAZRQ010000495.1:0-2917 GCA_041662925.1 Nocardioides sp.
CGCGCCCTCACCCCAGCCGACGACGGGCAGCCCGCGGTCGTCGCCGACCTTGCGTTCGCGGACGGCAACGACCTCGCGCTCGGCACCGAGCTGACCGTGTCCGGCGGCGCGCGCCTCGAGGTCGTGGGACGCGGCCAGTCGCCGGAGTACTTCATCCTCACCGGGGGACAGGGGGGACTGCCGTTCCTCACCCAGAAGTCGTACGGCGTGCTGTTCACCTCGCTGCACACCGTGCAGGAGGCCACCGCCACCACCGGCCAGGTCAACGACCTGGTCCTCACGCTGCGTCCGGGCGCCGACCGTGACGTCCTCCGCGAGGAGCTCGCCCAGGCGCTCGCGGCCGCGCAACCGCCGCTGGCGGCCGACACCACCACCCGGGACGAGATCGACGCCTACCGCGTGCTCTACGACGACATCGACGGGGACGAGCAGCTGTGGCGGGTGATCGCGCTGCTCGTGCTGCTCGGCGCGGCCTTCGCCGCCATGAACCTCGCCACCCGGATCGTGGAGGCCCAGCGGCGCGAGATCGGCATCGGCATGGCCCTCGGCGTGCCGCCGCGGCTGCTCGCGGTCCGGCCCCTGCTGTTCGGCGCCCAGATCGCCCTGCTCGGCGTCGGCCTGGGGCTGGTCGCGGGGTGGGCGATCGCGATCCCGCTGCGTGAGGTGTTCGTCGACATGGTCCCGCTGCCGGTCTGGCGGACCCCGCTGCAGGCGGACGTCTTCGCCCAGGCGGCCGTGCTCGGGTTCGTGCTGCCGTTCGTCGCGATCGCCTGGCCGGTCTGGCGGGCGCTGCGGGTGCAGCCCGTCGAGGCGATCCGGGTCGGCCACCTCGCCGCCCGGGGGAGCGGCCTGGCGCCGCTGCTGCGCCGGCTCAAGGTCCCGGGGCGTGGGTACTGGCAGATCCCGCTGCGCAACGTGTTCCGCACCCCACGCCGCAGCGCCCTCACCGCGCTCGGCATCGCCACCGCGATCACCACGCTGGTGACCACCGTCGGCCTCCTCGACACGTTCGGCGCGACCCTGGACCGGGCCGAGGACGAGATGCTCCACACCGCGCAGGACCGGGTCAGCGTCGCCCTCGACACCTTCCAGCCCCTCGACGGTGACGTGGTCCGGGCGGTCGAGGAGCTGCCGGAGGCCGGGACCGTCGAGCCGGGGCTCCGGCTGCCGGGAGAGGCGGAGGCCGGAGGCGAGCGCGTCGACCTGGTCATCGAGATGCTGCCCGCGGACGCCGCGTGGGAGCCCACGCTGGTGGACGGGGGCCGTACCGGTGGGCTGGTGCTGGCCGAGAAGGCCGCGGAGGACCTCGGCGTCGGCATCGGTGACACGGTGACCGTCGAGCACCCTCAGGCGACACCCGACGGCCTGCAGACCGTCAGCAGCGACCTCCAGGTGGTCGGCCTCCACCCGAACCCGATGCGGATGTTCGCCTACCTCGATCCCGCTTTCGCCGAGGCGTTCGGGCTGGTCGGCACCGCCAACACGCTGAGCGTCACCCCGGCGGACGGGGTGCGCGCCGAGGACGTACGGCGGGCGCTCATGGGGGTGCCCCACGTCGCGTCGGCCCAGACGCCGCAGGCCGCGACCGAGGGGATGCGCGCGACCCTCGACGAGTTCGTCGGCATCCTCAACGTCGCGGCGCTGATCACCCTGCTGCTGGCGCTGCTGATCGCGTTCAACACGACGTCGATCGCGGTCGACGAGCGCTCCCGCGAGCACGCGACCATGCTCGCGTTCGGGCTGCCCGTGCGCACCGTGCTCGGGCTGACCGCGCTGGAGACGGTCCTCGTCGGCGTCCTGGGAACCCTCGTCGGCATCGCCGGCGGTTACGGCGTGCTGAGCTGGATGGCAGCGACGACGATCTCGGACGTGATGCCCGAGGTCGGCGTGACCGCTACGGTGGCCGGGGTGACCATGGTCGAGGCGCTTGCGCTGGGCGTGCTCACGGTGGCGCTGGCCCCGCTGCTCACCCTGCGGCGCCTGCGCCGTACCGACATCCCGTCCGCGTTGCGCGTCATGGAATGAGGAGGAACCGGATGTCGCAGGCACAGCTGCCGCCCTGGCGCTCGGTGCTGGCGGTCGTCGCCCACCCCGACGACGAGTCGTTCGCGCTCGGGGCCGTCCTCGCGGCCTTCGCCGAGGCCGGCGCCCAGGTGTCCGTGCTGTGTCTGACCCGGGGCGAGGCCTCCACCCTGCACGGCGTCGCCGGAGACCTCACCGAGCTACGCGCCGACGAGCTCACCGCTGCCGCGGCGGCGCTCGGCCTGGACCACGTCGAGCTGCTGACCTACCCCGACGGGCGGCTCCCCGAGGTGGACCTCGACCAGCTCGCCGCGCACGTGGTGACCGCCGCCCGCGGCGTCGCTGCCGACGGCATCATCGGGTTCGACCTCACCGGCGTCACCGGGCACCCCGACCATGCCTACGCGACCGCCGCCGCGATCCGCGCCGCGGACACCCTCGACCTGCCGGTGCTCGGCTGGACCCTCCCCGACACCGTTGCCCGACGGCTGCGCGAGGAGCACGGGGCACCGTTCGACGGTTACGCCGAGACCGAGATCGACCTCGTCGTGACGGTCGACCGTGCCCTGCAGCTCGAGGCCGTCGGATGCCACCCCAGCCAGGCCGTGCCGGGAAGCGTCATGTGGCGCCGCATCGAGCTCCTCGGGGACCACGAGCACCTGCGCTGGCTCCGCCACGCCGATCCGGGGCTTTAGCCCCTTGGTAGCACCCGAGTCGGGAGGGAGCATCGAACCATGAAAAAGATCCTGGTGATCATCAACGGACCCGCCTACGGCACGGACGAGACCTACAACGCCGTCCGCCTCGCCGGCGCGCTGAGCAAGCGCGACGATGCCGAGGTCAAGGTCTTCCTCATGGGTGACGGGGTGACCTGCGCGGTCGCCGGGCAGAAGAC
>JBAZRQ010000496.1:0-2908 GCA_041662925.1 Nocardioides sp.
CGCCGTCCTCGGCTTCGCCGTCGGCAAGGTCAGCGCGACCGACGTACGCCGCTTCGACCGGCACGCCACCCAGGCCCGCCCGGCCAGCCCCCCACCACCGCCGACCCGAGCACCGGTGTCCCCTCCGCCGACTTCTCCGCCCTACCCGACCGCATACCCGGCGGCCTACCCGGCGGCCTACCCCGCCGCCTACCCGACGTCGCCGCCACCCAGGAAGCGCAGCCCGTGGCTCGTGCCGAGCGCTGTCGGTGCCGTGCTCCTCGTGGTGGGCGGCATCCTCGCCGCGGTGCTCCTGTCCGGCGACGACGGGAAGGAGAGGGCCGACGACGAGCCGAGCGGCGGCACCACCAGCGAACCGACGGACCGCACCAGCGAACCGACGGACCCGGCGACCGAGTCGACCGGCGCGGAGATCTCCGGCAGTGGCTACTCGTTCGAGCTTCCCGACGCCTGGCGTGACGTCACCGCCGACGTCATCGCCGGCGGCCAGGCGGGCGCCACCGACAAGGCGGTGGCGTGGGGCGCCTCGCTCGAGGCTGCACGAGCCAACCTGATCGTCGAGACTGGCTTCGCCCAGGGCGAGACCGACCCCGAGGCGATTCGCGACCAGTGGGAGGCCAACATGACCGGTGCGACCGGTGCGACCCCCGAGGACAACGGCACCGAGACCTTCGACGGCGAGACCGCGATCGCGGTCAAGATCTCCCGGACCAACGAGAACGGCATCGCCATCGAGCAGTTCGGCTACCTCGCGATCCACGACGGCGACCTCTACTCGGTGATCCTCTCGGCCGAGAAGGACGACGAGAAGGCGCAGGACGCGTTCACCGACATCCTCGACAGCTGGACCTGGTCGGTCTAGCAGTTGTCTGGCGATCCAGGGAGCAACACGAGCACGGCTGACGCCGTCGCCGCATCCGTCGCCTGCGCGCGTGCCGTCGGCCTCACCGTTGAGCGGCCCGAGGTCATCGCCGAGGGTTACAGCGTCCGCGTTCATCTCCATCCGACACCTGTGGTCAGTCGGGTGGTCACCCTCGGGCGAGAGCTACGCGGTCACCCTCGCCCTTGGCTCGAGCGCGAGGTGGCCGTCGGGCAGTTCCTGTCGCAGAGCCGGGCGCGCGTGGCGGCTCCGTGGGATGACGCCGGGCCCCACGCCGTCGACGGCATCGATGTATCGCTGTGGCGCTGGGTGGAACACGAGCCGAGCACAGTCTCGGCAACAGACTTCGGGACGATGCTCGGGGACCTGCACGCCACCCTGACGGCCTACGAAGCCGACCTCCCGCCCCTGATCGGTCCGCTCACCGACATCGCCACGGCGCTGACGCGCTCCGACGATCGCGTCCTGCATCGTGCGGCCGAGGTGCTCGTGCCCCTGGCTTTGAGCTGGCCACGCCGCCCCCTGCACGGGGACGCCCACACGGGCAACGTGTTGATGACGCCGACGGGTCCTTGCTGGACCGACTTCGAGGACGTCTGTTCCGGACCGGTCGAGTGGGACCTCGCCTCCCTGACGGTGACCGACGAAGCAGTCGACGCCTACCCAGGTCACATCGATCGAACGCGGCTGGAGGAGTGCCGGGACCTACGTCGCCTGCAGGTCCTCGCCAGCCTCCTGGTCGGGGGTTTCGACGAGCCCGCCCTCTACGGGTCGCTCGTCGCAGCGCTGCAGCGCCGCCTCTAAGGCGGTGGTGCCGGTGGGGGTGGTGATGAAGCGTTGGCCGTGGGGGTCGTGCCACAGGTAGACGCCCGGGATCAGGCATTGATATCGCCAACCCGAATGGGTCTTGAGGCGGTGGTGATGTCGACACACGGGGGCGAGATTGGCTTCGCTGGTGGGGCCGCCTTCGGCCCAGGGGATGAGGTGGTCGAGGTCGCAGTCCCTGGAGGGTTTCGTGCAGTGGGGGAACACGCAGGTCGGGTTGCGCAGCAGGATGCGTTCGCGCAGCGACTCCGGCGGGACGTAGGAGCCGGTGCCGGGGTGGGGGGTGTTGAGGTCGATGACCGGGCGGACGGTGATGTGGCGGTCGGTGCGTGAGCACCAGGCCCGGATCGTCTGTTCGAGCCAGGTGCGGCCCTTGTCGTCACGGGCCAACGGGTCGAGGCCGCGGACGGCGTCTTCGGAGAGGTGGACGTAGGCCACCACCTCCTTGGTCGGCGCCGGCGCCTCGGTGGCGTTGATCAGCGCCAAGGCTTGGGCGGGGTCGGCGAGGATCCCGACCGCCATCGCGCGGCGTACGTCCAACGACTCGGTGTTGCCGTCGCGTTTGAGTGCGGCCGCGACCAACGAGAGGGCGTGGTCGAAGTCTTTGAGGTCGGCCCACTCCGCGCGCAGGGTCATCTCACCGATCCCGGTGTGGTTCAACGACCGTTCGTCGAGCCTGGCGTAACGCTGGTCGAGGGCCTCGAGCTGCTCGGCTTCGCGTTGCTCGGGGTAGAGGAAGGTCATGGCTTGGTCGAGGGTGCGGTCCACGGTGGTCGCGCCGACGGTGTGGGCGGTCTTCGCGAGCTCGATGTCGACGTAGGTCGCGACGTCGGCAGGTTTGCCGATCACGGCCTGGGCGATCCGGCGGGCCCGCCACACCGGGACCTGATTGTTCACGACCCGGGAGAACACCCGCGGGAGCCGGTGGCACAGGATCAACGCGTCGCGCAGGAACGCCTTCCCGGCGGTGGTGGTCATGGTGTTGGCGGCGGCGAACGCCGCGGGTGCGTCCCAGGAGATCTCGGGGATGCCGAACCACTCCAGGACCTCGACATCGTCGGTGTCGGCCGGGCTGCCGTCGTCACACCCGGACGCGGCCGGTGCGTGCCACGACTGGTCCCCCGGCACTGCCGGGTGGGCGTGGGCCCAGGCGAGGGCGAGGCGGAGCAGGTCGACCTCGGCAGCATCCGCTGCGGCGCGGGC
>JBAZRQ010000497.1:0-2895 GCA_041662925.1 Nocardioides sp.
CGGCGTGCAGCCGCAGCAGCCCCGCGGTCAGGGACCCGGGATCGCGTTTGCGCAGCCGCTCCGCCGCCGTCATCGCCTCGTCGGCCGACAGCGTGCCCGCCGGCACCGGGCTCGCGCGGTTGACCACGAGCCCGGCCAGGGGCATCCCGTCCTCGCTGAGGCGCTCCACGAAGTACGCCGCCTCGCGCAGTGCGTCCGGCTCGGGCGCGGCGACCACGAGGAACGCCGTACCGTCGGCCTGGAGCAGCGCATAGGTGCGCTGCGCCCGCTGACGGAACCCGCCGAAGACCGTGTCCAGTGCTGACACGAACGTCTGGAGGTCCCGGAGCACCTGCCCGCCGATGAGCTTGGTGAGGGTGTTGGTGATCAGGCTGAAACCGGCCGTCATCAGCTTGGCCGGCCCGCGGGCCGGGGCCAGCATCAGGCGGATGAAGCGCCCGTCGAGGAAGCTCGACAACCGCTCGGGGGCGTCGAGGAAGTCGAGTGCCGACCGCGACGGCGGAGTGTCGACCACGATCAGGTCGTAGGTGCCGTCGGCCACGGAGTGCCCCTGGATCTGGCCGAGCTTCTCCATCGCCATGTACTCCTGGGTGCCGGCGAACGAGCTCGACAGGGCGATGTAGAAGGGGTTCTCCAGGATCTGCCTGGCCTTCTCGGGGCTGGCCTGGCTCTCGACCACCTCGTCGAAGGTGCGCTTCATGTCGAGCATCATCGCGTCGAGCCGGCCGCCCGCGGAGGTGTCGACCGGGCTGACCGGACGGGGCGTGTTGTCGAGCGCCTCGATCCCCATCGACTGGGCCAGCCGACGGGCGGGGTCGATCGTGAGCACCACGACCTTCCGGCCGCGCTCGGCGGCGCGCAGCGCGATCGCGGCGGCGGTGGTGGTCTTGCCGACGCCGCCGGAGCCGCAGCACACGATGATGCCGGTGGCCGGGTCGTCGATCAGGGCGTCGACGTCGAGGTGGTGGGCCTGGGGGCCGGTGGGTCCCTGCCGGGTGCGGGCCTTCGTCATGCCATGCCCTGCTCTCGGAGGCTGGCGGCGAGCTCGTAGAGCGCGCCGAGGTCGACGCCGAGCGGCAGTCGGGGGAGCTCGTACGTCGGGACGCCCAGCTCGCCGACCAGCAACCGCTGGGAGTCCTCGAGGGCCCGACGCTCGGCATGGTCGTGGGCCTCGCTGAGCAGCCCGTCGACCAGGGTCGGGCCGGGGGCGATGCCGGCGTACTCGAGGTCGGCCTCCACCTGGGCGCGGTCGATGGTGCCAGCGCGGGACCGGGCCAGGTCGTCGGCCGAGAGGTCCTGCGGCCGGAGCAGGTTGACCACGATCCCGCCCACCGGGAGGTCCGCGGAGCGCAGCTCGCCGATGCCGTCGGCGGTCTCCTGCACCGGCATCTCCTCGAGCACGGTGACCAGGTGCACGACCGTGCGGGGCGAGCGGAAGAGCGTCATCATCGTGTCGGACTGCGACTTGATCGGGCCGACCTTGGCCAGGCCGGCGAGCTCGTTGCTGACGTTGAGGAACTGGGTGATCCGCCCGGTCGGCGGGGCGTCCAGCACCACGGCGTCGTACTGGATGGCGCCCTTGTTGCGGGTGTTGCGCTGCACCGCCTCGAACACCTTGCCGGTGAGCAGCACGTCGCGCACGCCGGGGGCGATCGTCGTGGCGAACTCGATCACGCCGAAGCGGTCGAGGGCGCGGCCGGCCCGACCGAGCTTGTAGTAGAGCGAGAGGTACTCCAGCAGCGCGGCCTCGGCGTCGATGTGGAGGGCGTGTACGACGCCGGGGCGGCCGTCGTCGCCGGGCAGGCCGGTCGTGAGCCGGCGCTCCACGGGAGGCAGCGGGTCGACGTCGAACATCCGGGCGATGCCCTGGCGGCCCTCGACCTCGCAGAGCAGGACGTTCTTGCCGCGGTCGGCGAGGGCAAGCGCCAGGGCCGCAGCCACCGTCGACTTGCCGGTGCCGCCCTTGCCGGTCACGACGTGCAGTCGCACCTTCGGCCAGTCGCTCACGGTGCCTCCCCGTGAGCTCGCAGTTCGAGCGCATTCTCCCGGACGCGTGCGGCTCGCTGGCCGCCGCGCTCTCTCGCTTCGCTCACAGGACCAGCCTAGGGCGTGCACCAGCTTGAGCCCGGCGGTGGTTTGATGCGCGGCGTCTTCCTGGTTGGATCGGGCCATGGACAAAGTGGTGGCCTCCGCGGCCGAGGCCGTAGCCGACATCCCGTCCGGGGCCACCCTGTCGGTGGGTGGGTTCGGCCTGTGCGGGATCCCCTCGGTGCTGATCGACGCGCTCCTGGAGTCCGGGGTGAGCGACCTGGAGGCGGTGTCGAACAACTGTGGCGTCGACGACTGGGGCCTCGGGCGGCTGCTCGCCGAGAAGCGGATCCGGCGGATGATCTCGTCGTACGTCGGGGAGAACAAGGAGTTCGCCCGGCAGTACCTCTCCGGTGAGCTCGAGGTCGAGCTGACCCCGCAGGGCACGCTGGCGGAGCGGATGCGGGCGGGTGGGTCCGGGATCCCGGCGTTCTTCACGATCACGGGAGCGGGCACCCAGGTCGCCGATGGTGGACTGCCGTGGAAGTACGACAGCGAGGGCGCCGTGATCGTGTCCTCGCCGCCGAAGCAGACCCAGACGTTCGAGACCGACCACGGCCCGGCTGAGTTCGTCCTCGAGCACGCGATCGTGGCCGACTTCGGGCTGGTGCGGGCCTGGAAGGGCGACCGGCACGGCAACCTCGTCTACCGCGACTCCGCCCGCAACTTCAACCCGCTCGCCGCGATGTGCGGACGGCTGACCATCGCCGAGGTCGAGGAGCTGGTCGAGCCCGGCGAGATCGACCCCAACCACGTGCACACCCCCGGGGTGTTCGTGCAGCGCGTCGTGGCGCTCACCCCCGAGCA
>JBAZRQ010000498.1:0-2893 GCA_041662925.1 Nocardioides sp.
GTGCACGCGCAGCAGCGGCTTGCCGGCAGCGCCGAGGGACTCGGCGAGGAACAGCTCGGGCATCATCACGCCCTCGAACAGGTCGGGGGCCTTGCCGACGACGATCGCGTCGATGTCGTCGAGGCTCATGTTGGCGTCGAGGAGCGCGCGGTCGATCGCCTCGCGGCACAGGCCGGCCATCGAGAGGTCCTCGCGCTTGGCGCGGTGGTGGGTCTGGCCGATCCCGACAACGGCGGCAGGCAGCTTGCCCATCAGGCCCCGTCCTTTCCAGTGCTGGCTTCGAGGACACAGAGAAGGTTCTGCTGCAGGGCGGCGCCGGAGGTCGCGTGTCCGACCCCCTTCTCGATCTCGCCCGACCAGATCCGCTGCGCGGTCTCGCCGATGCGGATGCCGCCGCCGGAGAACATCGGGTTGCTGGTCAGGGCGCCACCCGAGGGGTTCACCCGGACGTCGTCGCCCAGTCCGAGCTCGCGGCGCAGGACCAGCTCCTGGTGGCTGAACGGCGCGTGCAGCTCGGCCACCTCGACACCTCGCAGGTCGACCTTGGCTGCGGCCTTGGCCGTGCTCGGCGACCGCGTGAGGTCGCGGTTGGCAATGCTCGAGGCGTCGACGAAGTGGGAGAGGCCGCTGATCCAGGCGGGCCGGTCCCGCACGTCGCGGGCCCGGTCGCCGGCGGCCAGCACGATCGCGGCCGCACCGTCGGTGACGGGTGCGCAGTCGTGCTTGCGCAACGGGTCGGCGTACATCGGTCGGGCGAGCAGCTCCTCGACCGACGAGCCGCCCTTGCGGATCGAGTGCTCGTTCTTCTCGGCGTCGGTCAGCGAGCGGTTGGCCACCTCGGCCATCGCCCGCTCGTCCCAGAGGCCGGCGTCGATGCCGGCGCGGGCCTGGAGGCCAGCGAGGGACACGGTGTCCGGCCAGAGCGGCGTCATCGTGTAGGGGTCCAGCTGCAGCGCGAGCGTGCGGCGCAGCACGCCGGCGGAGCTCTTGCCGAACGCGTAGACCAGGGCGGTGTCGACCTCGCCGGTCTGGATCTTGATCCAGGCCTCGTACATGGCCCAGGCCAGGTCCATCTCGACGTGGGACTCGTTGACCGGCGGGGTCACGCCGATGGCGTCGACGGCCTGCACGAACGAGAACGAGCGGCCCGCGAGGTAGTCGGAGGAGCCCGAGCACCAGAAGCCGACGTCGTGGCGGGTCCAGCCCGTCTGCTCGTAGCACTCGGCGAGGATCGGGACCAGCATCTCCACGCAGGTCGGCGACCCGTCGAAGTCGGGCATCTGTCGCTGGGCGAACCCGACGACGGCAACGTCTCTCATCTTCTCGTCCTCAGAGGTGGCGCTTGTAGGTGTCGTAGTCCGCGTCCGGGTCACCGGTGGGCGCGAAGTGGTCGATGTTCTCGAGCGAGTAGGCCCATTCCTCGCGGGGCTTCCAGACCGCCTTGACGCGCATCCCCATCCGGACCTCGTCGGCGGGCACGCCGAGGATCAGGTGCAGCAGGGCGATGTCGGCGCCGTCGAGCAGCACGTAGGCCGAGACGTAGGGCGGCTTGATCTTCTGGCCGAGGAACGGCACGTTGACGATGCAGAACGTCGTGATCGTGCCGAGCCCGCTGAGCTCGATCTCGCCCTCGGTGGGCGTCCCGTCCGAGGGGCACGCGCTGCGCGGCGGCACGTAGACCTTGTCGCAGGTGGGGCAGCGCTGGCCGAGGATGCGGCCCTCGTCGAGGCCGCGGTAGAACGTCGACTCCTCGGGGGAGGCGGCGTACATGTAGTCGAGCGAGACCGGGGTGACCACGCCGCTGACCAGGTTGTCCTCGAGGATGCCGCCACCGGCGGGGCGTGCCGAGGCCTCGTCGCCGAGCGGCTCGAAGCACGCGATGTCGTTGATGTGGCCGACCCGCTCGTCGGCCCAGCGCACCTGGACCCGCATGCCGGTGCTGATCTCGGCGGGGGAGGCGACGTCGACCGCGTGGAACAGCGGCTTCGTCGCGCCGTCGAGCGTGACCAGGGCGAACGCGAACGGCCGGTCGAACGGCTGGCCGTCGACCGGCTCGGGCACCCACGACCACGACGTGACCGTGCCGACCGGCGCGACCTCGACGAAGTCGGTGGTCTGCGCGTGGGTCACGGGGTCGTACTCGAGCGGCGGTACGACGACCTCGCCGGCGGAGGTGCGGCCCGCGACGAGCACGCCGTCGCGAAGGCCGGTCAGGAACCGGCCGAGCACCGGACCGGTCGATCTGGTGTAGTCGAAGGCGACCGTGACGGGCGCAGACAAAGTGCGTGACATGGGCGAAAGTGAAACACGTTCTAGATTTTGGGACAAGCCGTCTGGGAGGGTGTTCGCATGAAACTTGGATTGCAGCTCGGCTACTGGGGCGCGCAGCCCCCCACGGGTACGGCGGAGCTGGTCGCGGCCGCGGAGGACGCGGGCTTCGACGCCATCTTCACCGCCGAGGCGTGGGGCTCCGACGCGTTCACGCCGCTGGCCTGGTGGGGCCGGGAGACCTCGAAGGTCCGTCTGGGCACCTCGATCGTGCAGATGTCGGGGCGCACCCCGACCTCGATCGCGATGCATGCGCTGACCCTCGACCACCTGAGCGGCGGGCGCGTGGTGCTGGGCATGGGCGTGAGCGGCCCGCAGGTCGTGGAGGGCTGGTACGGCCAGCCGTTCTCCAAGCCGCTCGCCCGCACCCGCGAGGTCGTCGACATCATCCGCCAGGTCCTCGCCCGCGAGGAGAAGGTCACCAACGACGGGCCGCACTACCCGCTGCCGTTCAACGGCCCCGGCTCGGTCGGCCTGGGCAAGCCGCTCAAGCCGATCGTGCACCCGTTGCGCGCCGACATCCCGATCTGGCTCGGCGCGGAGGGCCCCAAGAACGTCGCCCAGA
>JBAZRQ010000499.1:0-2885 GCA_041662925.1 Nocardioides sp.
CGAGCTCGTCGCGGAAGCGCTCGACCAACAGGGTGGTGTCGCTGGGCAGGACGTTGGTGGCCTCGAGCTGCTCGTGGAGGTAGGAGACCAGGTTGCCGGCGGCCCACGCGTCCAGCCCGCCGGACTGCGCCCGGAGCTCGGCCTCGTGGCGCGGCATGGCGCCCAGCTCGCGGGTGAACGCGCCGATCGCCGCCCCGAGCTCGGCGGGCCGGCCGAGGGTGTCGCCCTTCCAGAAGGGCAGCCGCCCCGGGATGCCCGGCGCGGGGGTGACCAGCACCCGGTCGTGGGTGATGTCCTCGATCCGCCAGCTGGTGGCGCCCAGCGCGAAGATGTCGCCGACCCGGGACTCGTAGACCATCTCCTCGTCGAGCTCGCCCACCCGGCGGCCCGGCCCCTCGCCGCCGACCAGGAAGACCCCGAACAGGCCGCGGTCGGGGATGGTGCCACCGCTGGTGACCGCGAGGCGCTGCGCTCCGGGCCGGCCGGTGAGGGCGCCGGTGACGCGGTCCCAGACGATGCGCGGGCGCAGCTCGGCGAACTCGTCGGAGGGGTAGCGGCCGCTGAGCAGGTCGAGGGTGGCGTCGTAGGCCGACCGCGGCAGACCGCTGAACGACGCCGTACGGCGGACCAGGGCGTAGAGCTCGTCGGCGTCCCAGGCGTCGAGCGCGGTGGCGGCGACGACCTGCTGGGCGAGCACGTCGAGCGGGTTGGTGGGGATGCGCAGCGACTCGATGCCACCGCTGCGCATCCGCTCGACCGCGACGGCGGTCTGGGCGAGGTCGCCGCGGTGCTTGGGGAACAGCACCCCGCGACTGGTCTCGCCGACCTGGTGACCGGCCCGGCCCACGCGCTGCAGGGCGCTGGCGACGGAGGGTGGTGACTCGATCTGGATGACCAGGTCGACCGCGCCCATGTCGATGCCGAGCTCGAGGCTGCTGGTGGCGACCACCGCCGGGAGCCGGCCGCGCTTGAGGTCGTCCTCGATCAGCGCCCGCTGCTCCTTGGAGACCGAGCCGTGGTGGGCCTTGGCGATGACGGCGGGTGCGCCGCTCGACGCCCCGGACTGGGCCATGATCTCGGCGGGGGGCTTGCCGGGCGTGGTGGGCTCCCGGTCGGGGTCGGCCCGGTCGCCGGCGATCTCGTTGAGGCGGGCGGTCAGGCGCTCGGCCAGCCGGCGGGAGTTGGCGAAGACGATCGTGGAGCGGTGGGCCTCGATCAGGTCGACCACGCTCTCCTCGACGTGGGGCCAGATGCTGGTGTTGCGGGCCTCGCCGGACTCCTCGTCGTAGTCGTCGGGCGCGGTCATGTCCTCGACCGGCACCACGACCTTGAGGTCCCACAGTTTGGTGGCGGGCGGCGCCACGATCTCGACGGGGGCGGCCCCGCCGAGGAACCGGGCGACCTCGTCGAGCGGGCGCACCGTGGCTGACAGCCCGACGCGCTGGGCCGGCCTGTCGAGCAGCTCGTCGAGCCGCTCGAGGGAGAGGGCGAGGTGGGCTCCGCGCTTGGTGCCGGCGACCGCGTGGACCTCGTCGATGATCACCGTCTCGACGCCGCGCAGGCTCTCGCGGGCCTGGCTGGTGAGCATCAGGAAGAGCGACTCGGGCGTGGTGATCATGATGTCGGGCGGCTGGGTGGTCAGCCGGCGCCGGTCGGCGGGGCTCGTGTCGCCGGACCGGACGCCCACCCGCAGCTCGGGCACGGGCGTGCCGAGGCGGTCGGCGGTGTGCCGGATGCCGGTGAGCGGCGAGCGCAGGTTGCGCTCGACGTCGACCGCGAGCGCCTTCAGCGGCGAGACGTAGAGCACCCGGCAGCGTCTGGTCTTGTCGGTCGGGAGCGGCTCGGTCAGCAACCGGTCGATCGACCACAGGAAGGCGCTGAGGGTCTTGCCGGAGCCGGTCGGCGCGACGACGAGCGCGTGGCGCCCGGCCCCGATCGCGGTCCACGCGCCCACCTGCGCAGGCGTCGGCTCGGCGAAGGCCGCACCGAACCAGGTGCGGGTCGGTTCGCTGAACCGGGCGAGGGCGTCGGACACTCCCCAATCTTGACCTACGGCACCGACACCCCGGTCGCGGTGAGGTGGGCGGGGCCGTCGTCGAGGCGGTGGGCCTCTGCCGGGAGGCTGGCGAGCGAGGCCGCCGCGTGCCGTCGTACGTCGTCCAGCGTGGGGGAGTGCACGACCGCGCCGGCCCGCAGGAGCGCCACCTCCACGGTGTCGTCCGTGCTGTCGTCGATGGTGAACGTCTCCTCGACGAGCACACCGTCGTCGTACCTGCGGCGGGTGGCCTTGCGCCCACCGAGCGACGGCTTGTCGGGGGCGCGCTTGGTCACCGGTCGCAGCGGCCCGCCCGGCGCGTCGCCCACCGCGACCAGCTTGTAGACGAGGTTGGCGGTCGGGTGCCCGGACCCGGTGACCACACGGGTGCCGACGCCGTAACCGTCGACCGGGGCGTCGGCGAGCGCGGCGATCACGTGCTCGTCGAGGTCGCTGGTCACGAGGATCCGGGTCCCGGTGGCGCCGAGCTCGTCGAGCAGCGTCCTGGCCCTCAGGGCCTCCTCGGCGAGCTCGCCGGAGTCGATCCGGACCGCCCCCAGGCCGGGGCCGGCGACCTCGACGGCGGTCCGGATGCCCTGGACGATGTCGTAGGTGTCGACCAGCAGCGTGGTGTCCATCCCCTGCGCGGCCACCTGGCTGCGGAACGCGTCGGCCTCGGAGGTGTAGGCGAGCGTGAACGCGTGCGACGCCGTACCGACCGTGGGCACGCCGTACTGCCGTCCGGCCGCGAGGTTGCTGGTCGACGCGAAGCCCGCGACGTACGCCGCCCGCGCGGCGGCCACCGCGGCCTGCTCGTGGGTGCGGCGGCTGCCCATCTCCACCAGGGGAC
>JBAZRQ010000500.1:0-2884 GCA_041662925.1 Nocardioides sp.
GTCGACGAGTGCGGAGAGGTTCTGGGTGATCTCGGGGGTGTGCCGGTGGCTGCCGCCCACGCCGTAGGCGCTGGCGTTGCCCATGATCTCGCTGCCGAGCAGGTGAGCCTTGGCCGCCTTGCCGGCGCCGCTCGTTCCGGACGCCGCGACGACCACCACGTCGGGCTCGACGAGCCCCTGCGCGACGGCGGGCGCGAGCGCGAGCGTGGAGACGGTCGGGTAGCAGCCGGGTACGGCGATCCGGGTGGCGCGCGCCAGCACCTCACGCTGGCCGGGCAGCTCCGGCAGCCCGTAGGGCCAGGTGCCTGCGTGGGTGCCGCCGTAGAACGTCTCCCACGCCGAGGCGTCGGCCAGCCGGAAGTCGGCCCCGCAGTCGATGACCACGGTGCTGTCGGGCAGCTGGGCGGCGATCTCGCCGGACTGGCCGTGCGGGAGTGCCAGGAAGACCACGTCGTGGCCACCGAGGGTGTCCAGGTCGGTCGGCTGGAGCACCCGCTCCGCCAGCGGGACGAGGTGGGGCTGCAGCATGCCGAGCCGCTCCCCCGCGTTGGAGGCGCCGGTCAGGGCACCGATCTCGACACCCGGGTGCCCGAGCAGGAGGCGGAGCACCTCACCGCCGGCGTACCCGCTCGCACCGGCCACGGCCACAGTCGTCATGTGCATGACTATACATACATCTGCATTGTTATCGCGACCGGGTCGAAAACGACGGGACGACTGTCCGTGGCCGGGTCTAGGTTCCCACTCATGTCCACGACCAGACTCGACTTCCCGGCCTACCGCGAGCACCTGCGCCTCAACTCGGCCCGTTTCCGCGACGTGCTGGCCGGCTGCGACCCCGCCGCGCGCGTGCCGGCGTGCCCCGACTGGGACGCCTCCGACCTGCTGTGGCACCTCGCGGGGGTGCAGTGGTTCTGGGCATCGATCATCCGCGACCGCCCGGCCGCACCCACTGAGGACTCCCCCAGACCCGACCGCCCCGGCACCTACCCCGAGCTGCTCGCGTTCTTCGACGAGTGCTCCGCCGACCTGGTCGCCCAGCTGGAGGCGGCCGACCCCGCCGAGCCGGCCTGGTCCTGGGCGCCCGAGCAGACCGTCGGCTTCACGTTCCGGCGCCAGGCGCACGAGGCGCTCATCCACCGGCTCGACGCCGAGCAGACCGCCGGTTCGGTGCGGGCCTTGGATCCACGGCTGGCCGCCGACGGGGTCGCCGAGCTGATGGAGGTGATGTACGGCGGAGAGGCACCGCCCTGGGGCCGCACCGAGATGGGCGAGGAGCTGGTCCGGATCGAGATGACCGACGTGGGCGAGTCGCTCTTCGTCCGGCCCGGGATGTTCTACGGCACCGACCCCGACTCGGGGAAGAACCACGACGGCCCCCACCTGCTGCTGGCCGAGCCGGGCGAGGCGGCTGCCCTGGTGCGCGGCTCAGCGGGCGACCTGGACGCCTGGCTGTGGAAGCGCCGCGACGACGCGGGCATCGAGGTGAGCGGTGACCGCACGGTCTACGACGCGATGATCCGGGCGGTGAGCGCGCCTCTGGGCTGACCGTTCGGCGCTCTCAGTGGTCGGGGTGCAGGATCGGGGCATGACCACACCACCGCCCTACCGCGCCGCCGACGACCGCTACGAGTCCCACGCCTACCGCCGCTGCGGGCGCTCCGGGCTGAAGCTGCCGGCCGTCTCGCTGGGGCTGTGGCACAACTTCGGTGACGACAAGCCGATCGAGACCCAGCGCGCGATCCTGCGCCGGGCCTTCGACCGTGGGGTCACCCACTTCGACCTGGCCAACAACTACGGCCCGCCCTACGGGTCGGCGGAGACCAACTTCGGCCGGATCTTCGCCGACGACTTCCGGCCCTACCGCGACGAGCTGGTGATCTCCACCAAGGCCGGCTACGACATGTGGCCGGGACCTTACGGCGAGTGGGGCTCGCGCAAGAGCCTGCTCGGGTCGCTCGACCAGAGCCTGGCCCGGATGGGCCTGGACCACGTCGACATCTTCTACAGCCACCGCTTCGACCCGGAGACCCCGCTCGAGGAGACGATGGGTGCGCTCGCGACCGCGGTGCAGTCGGGGCGCGCGACCTACGCCGGGATCTCGTCCTACTCCGCCGAGCGCACCCGCGAGGCGGCGGCGTTGCTGCGCGACCTGGGCGTGCCGCTGCTGATCCACCAGCCGTCGTACTCCATGCTCAACCGCTGGGTGGAGCAGGGCGAGCCCTCCCTCCTGGACGTGCTGGGCGAGGAAGGCATCGGCTGCATCGCGTTCTCGCCGCTGGCGCAGGGGATGCTCACCGACCGCTACCTCGACGGCATCCCCGAGGACTCGCGGGCCGCCCAGGGCAAGTCGCTCGACCCTTCCCTGATCAGCGACGAGGCGGTCGCGCACGTGCGCCGGCTCCATGAGATCGCACAGGGGCGCGGGCAGTCGCTGGCCCAGCTGGCGCTGGCCTGGGTGCTGCGCGACCAGCGGGTCACCTCCGTGCTGATCGGCGCCAGCAGCGTCGCGCAGCTCGACGACAACCTCGACGTGCTCGACCACCTCGAGCTCACCGACTCGGAGCTGGACGCGATCGAGCAGGACGCCGTCGACTCCGGGATCAACATCTGGGCGGCGTCCTCCGAGCACTGACCGCCGTCCAGCAATCGACCCGTCCCTAACTCACCTGAATGCGCGCTGACCCGTCACAAAGTTTCTGACGGGTCAGCGGGTGAATGCGGTGAGTTTCTGACGGGTCGAGGTGCGCGACCGTCAGCGCTGGACCGCGCCGCAGCGCTCGGCGGCCGCTGCTACCGCGGCGTCGCGGGCGGCGCTGGTCTCCTGCTCGGTGAGCGTGCGGTCCGGGGCCCGGAAGCGCAGGGCAAAGGCCAGCGACTTCTT
>JBAZRQ010000501.1:0-2883 GCA_041662925.1 Nocardioides sp.
GAACAACCCTCGACGACGTCCTATCCACATGCGCCTGCTCCTCCTGATCGCCTCCGCGACACTCGTCCTCGCCGGCTGCGGCGACGAGCCCGCCGCTGACGAGCCCGAGTCGGGGATCAGCGGTCAGGTGCTCCTCGGGCCGCAGTGCCCGGTCGAGACCGTCGGCGAGGCCTGCGACGCCCTCCCGGCCGGCGACGTGCTCGTCAGCGTCTCGGAGCAACCACCTGGCGAGGCGTACGGCGCCGGCGAACCCGTGGCGACCACCCGCACCGGCGCCGACGGCACCTACCGACTGGCCGTGCCCCCCGGCGACTACGTCGTGACCGCCGACGCCGGCATGTCCTGCGAGTTCATGGACGCCCGCGTCACCGCCGGCGCCTACGCAACCGCGGACGTCCCCTGCGACACCGGGATCCGCTGACCACCGATGACTCCGTCGCGGGCCGCGGGTCTCATAGGCATCCCTCAACCCAAGGAGTCCCGATGTCCACTCAGCTGAACCCCTACCTGCACTTCGAGGGCGACGCCCGCGACGCGATCACCTTCTACCAGTCCGTCTTCGGCGGCGACCTCGCGCTCATGACGTTCGGCGAGCTGGGCCTCGAGGGGGACCAGGCCGACCGGCTCGCGCACTCCCACCTCGCGTCGCCCGACGGGCTGGTGATCATGGCCTCCGACACGCCTCCCGGAGGGACCGTCAACCGCGGCGACGCCGTCAACCTCAGCCTCAACGGCGACGACGACGCCACCCTGCGTGGCTGGTTCGAACAGCTCTCCGATGGCGGCGAGATCCACGTCCCGCTCGACAAGCAGCCGTGGGGCGACGTCTTCGGGCAATGCGCCGACAAGTACGGCGTCACCTGGCTGGTCAACATCAACCAGCCTGTCTGACCCACTAGTCCCCGGTGAGAGCATGGGCCCATGACCAACGAGAAGCCCCTGATCGTCGTCGGCAACGACGGCTCGGCTGCGTCCGAGCCGGCCCTGCGATGGGCGTTGCACCACGCCCGCACCGTCGGCGGGCGTCTCCAGGTCGTCCGGGGCTGGTCGATGAGCCGCGCGCCGAAACCCGAGACGCAGACCTTCGGGCACATCCCGCCGCTCGAGGACTTCGAGGCCGCCGTCCTCAAGGACCTTCGCGCCGACACCGCCTCCGTCGTCGCGGACTACGCCGACGTCGAGATCGAGTACGTCGCCAAGCACGCCTCCCCCGCCCATGGCCTGCTGGAGGCGGCCGCGTCCGCCGACCTCGTCGTCGTCGGCGCGCGTGGCCTGGGCGGCTTCCGCGGTCTGGCTCTCGGGTCGGTCAGCGACCAGGTGTCGCGGCACGCCCCGTGCCCCGTGGTCATCGTCCGCAACGACAAGTCCGCTGACACCGAGCGCTCGCTGCCCCGGGAGTAGCGACCGTCAGGTGAGCTGAAGAGTCGTCAGGCAGGTCGGCGAGTCCTCGCCGGTCGCGAAGTCGACCACGCCGGACTTGCCGTCGTACTCAATGCTCACGGTTCCCTCGATGTCGCGCGGCAGCCAGAACCCGACGAACCCGTTGGCGAACGTGGTCCGTACCTCGTCGACCAGCACCTCACCGTTGGTCTCGTCGGTGATCGTGACGTCCACGTCGGTCTCGGTCAGCTCCCCCTGGCAGGTCGTGAGGGAGTGGTTGAAGCACTCGTGGGTGGTGTCCACGTAGGGCGCCACCGACAGGTAGAACTGCCCGTCCGGCACCTCCAGGCTGTACTCCTCGTCGCCCGCCGACACCACCAGCTCGCTCGGCCGCACCGACGCCATCAGGTCCGCCGGACGGTCGTCGCCACCCAGCCGGTCGAGGTGGTCGATGATCTCGACCGTCTCCATGCCATCCAGCCCGTAGTCCGCCAGCAGGGTGTCCGAGGCGGAGCCGGACGGGGTAGCCGTCTCCTTCGGGTCGTCGGAGCAGCCGGTCAGTAGGGCGGCCAGCAGCAGTACGCCGCCGGCGATGCCGCGAGCGGTCGAGGTCTTCGTCATGGTGCAAGGGTCCGTGGTCGCGCAAGCGGGCCATACCGGGCGAAGGTCCCGGGCGCGGGGACGTTGTGCCCGCGGTGTCGCCCGATATCCCACCCCCGAGGTCAGATTGAGGCAGTGTTCCTCGAGTGACTGATGAGGCCATGCCGCTCGGGCTGTATGAAGCCCTGCTCACCCATTCAACAGGGCAGCGACTGGCCGCCCTCCAGGACCTCATCGTCGAGACCGCGAGCGTCGACCCGGTCGACCAGCCCCACGTCTTGGCCCGTCATGTGTATGAAGTGACGCGACGGGCACTCGAAGATCAACCCGATCACGGCGCACGGATCCGCCTCGTCAACGCGTTGCTCGACGGCCTCGAGGTGACGGATGAGCAGGTCACCGCTCCCGCCCGCCAACTGCTCCGGGTGTCGCCCACGCCGGGACCTGGCGTGACGACCTACGAGGACGTTCGGCCGCGAACCCCACTCGCCGACGCTGCACTACTCACGAACTCCCGGGGCGAGCCGAGCCTTGGTGCCGAGCTCCGCGTCGAGATCGACACTGCGGACGAAGTCGACCTGCTCTGCGCGTTCGTGAAGTGGCATGGGCTGCGTCTACTCGAGCCAGAGCTCCAGCGCCTTCGTCAGCGCGATGCGCCGCTGCGAGTCATCACGACCACCTACATGGGTGCCACCGAGCGCGCTGCCCTGGACCGACTGGTCCGCGAGCTAGGGGCGGAAGTGCGGATCCAGTACGACGCAGCCCGCACGCGGTTGCACGCCAAGGCATGGATGTTCCGCCGCGCGACGGAGTACGACACCGCCTACGTCGGCTCGTCGAACCTGTCCCGAGCCGCCCTCCTCGACGGAGTGGAGTGGAACGTGCGGTTGTCGCACGTCGCCA
>JBAZRQ010000502.1:0-2883 GCA_041662925.1 Nocardioides sp.
CGGGTCGAGACCCGCGACGTGGGCACCGGCCGGGCCGACACCGAAGGTGTAGGGCTCCCACCAGTCGTCGAAGGACGCGAAGCCGACCGTCACGGTGAGCCGGTCCTCCTCGATGTCGCGCAGGCCCGCCAGTGCGGCGAGCTCGCCGAGGTGGCCCGCTCGGGCCCCGGCCAGCCCGGACTCGTCGGGTGCGGTGGCGTCGAGCGAGCGGACCGCGGACCAGAACGTCTCCAGCGGCCCGCTGCCCCCGGCGTGGTCCCACACGCACGCGGCCACCACTCCTCCGGGCGTGGCCACTCGCCGCATCTCGTCCAGCCCCGCGACCGGGTCGGTCATGAAGTGGACGGCGAGCTGGGCGAGCACCGCGTCGAAGTAACCCGCGTCGAAGGGCAGGTCCTCCGCAGGGGCCCGCCGTACGTCGACCTCCGGCAGCCGGGCCCTGGCCGCCGCCACGAACGACTCGGACGGGTCGACCGCGGCCACCGACTTGGGGCCCAGCCGCTCGCACAGGACCGCAGCGAGTGCACCCGGTCCGCAGCCCACGTCCAGCGCCCGCTGGCCAGGCCGCACACCGGCCCAGTCGGCGAAGCGGACCGCGAGCGGCTCGGAGTACTGACCCATGAAGCGGGCATAGGCGTCGGCGCTGACCTCGAAGCTCATGCACCGACACTAGGCGCCTGGAGCGGCGCCCGCAGCGACAGCCGTACGCCGAAGCGCGCGCCGCCCACGTCGACCTGGAAGCCGCCGTCGGCGAGCCAGTCCGACGTCACCGGACCGTCGTGGCGGAGCTGGGCCAGGCCGACGCAGGAGCCGAGGGTCGCGCCCCAGGCGGCACTGGTGACCTGGCCGACGGGCGCGCCGCCGTGGAGCACCAGCTCGCCGCCCCACAGCATCGGCTCGGGGTCGTCGACCACCAGCGAGACGACCCGGCGCCGTGGCCCCCCGCGCGCCAGCCGCTCGCGGTGCTCGAGCAGGGCGGCCCGGCCGAGGAAGTCCTTGCCCCCCTTGATCGCGGTGGCGAAGAGCAGCCCGGCCTCCACCGGCGTCACGTCCGGGGTGAGCTCGCGGCCGAAGGCGCGGTAGCCCTTCTCGAGACGCAGCGACTCGATCGCGTAGTAGCCGGCGTCCACCGCACCGGCCGCGCGTACGGCGGCATGTACGGCGACCGCGTCGGCGACCGGGACCATCAGCTCCCAGCCGAGCTCGCCCACGTAGGTCATCCGGGTGGCGCGCACCGTGGCACCGGCGACGCGGACGAGCGCGCTGGTCGCGAACGGGAACGCGTCCTCGCCGAGGTCCGCGTCGCTCAGCGGCGACAGCAGGTCGCGCGAGCCGGGGCCCATGACCCCGAGCACGGCGTAGTCGTCGGTCACGTCCGTCAGGTTCACGTCCAGACCCGATGGGGCCTGGCGACGCAACCAGTCGAGGTCGCGGATCGTCGTGGCCGAGCTCGACACCAGCAGGAACGCGTCGTCGCCGGTGCGGGTGACGGTCAGGTCCGCCTCGTAGGTGCCGCGCCGGTTGAGGAACGGCGTGTAGACGCAGCCACCCACCGGCACGTCGACGTCGGCGGCGCACACCCACTGCAGGGCGGCCAGGGCGCCGGGCCCGCCTACGGCGTACTTGCTGAAGGAGGTCTGGTCGAAGACGGCGACCCCGGTGCGCGTGGCCCGCTGCTCGGCGGCCGAGGCGGACAGCCAGTCCGGCTTGCCCCATCCGTAGTCGAGGACAGAGGCGACGTGGGGCGGCCCGAACACGTTGGGCCGCTCCCATCCCATCCGCGTGCCGAACACGGCGCCGGCCGACGCCAGGACCTCGTGCAGCGGTGACCTGCGCTGGGGTCGCCCGGACTCCAGCTCCCGGTTGGGCCAGGGCACGGCGTAGTGCAGCCCGAGCACCTCCGAGACCCGCGAGCGCAGCCACGTCTCGTCGCCGTGGAACGGTGCGAAGCGGCGTACGTCGACCGCCACGAGGTCGCTGGTCGGCTCCCCCGCCACGATCCACTCGGCCAGGGCCCGACCGGCGCCGCCGGCCGAGGCGATGCCGACCGAGTTGAACCCGGCGCCGACGAAGAAGCCCGCCACCTCGGGCGACTCGCCCAGCAGGAACTGGTTGTCGGGGGTGAACGACTCGGGGCCGTTGTAGAGCTTGCGGATGCCGGTCTCGGCGAGCGCCGGGACCCGGAGCAGCGCCTGGTCCATCAGCACCGAGAAGTGCTCCCAGTCCTCCTCGAGCAGCTGGAACTCGAACGGGTACGGGAGGTCCGACGGCGAGCGCCACGGCTTGGCCTGCGGCTCGAAGCCGCCGACGACCAGCCCGCCGACCTCCTCCTTGAAGTAGGTCCAGCCGTCGGGGTCGCGCATCACCGGCAGGTCGGGGTGGCACCCCTCGACCGCCTCGGTCACCACGTAGAAGTGCTCGGCCGAGTGCAGCGGCACGGTGACGCCCACCAGGTCGCCGAGGGCCTTGGCCCACTGGCCGGCGCAGTTGACCACGACCTCGGCCTCCACGTCGCCGTGGTCGGTGCGAACGCCAGTCACCCGAGGCCTTCGGTCACCGTCCGTGAGGACGAAGTCGGTCACCCGGACCCGCTCGACGATCCGCGCACCGCGCATCCGGGCGCCCTTGGCCAGCGCCTGGGTGACGTCGGTCGGGTTGACCTTGCCGTCGCCGGGCAGCCAGATCGCGCCCAGCACGTCGTCGACCTGCATCGCCGGCCACAGCTCCTGGGCCTGCGCGGGAGAGATCAGCTCGCAGTCCATGTCGTACGCCGCCGCGCTCGCCGCGGTGCGCCGCAGCTGGGTCATCCGGTCCTCGGTGCGGGCCACGATCACCCCACCCACGTTGCGGTAGCCGGTAGCCAGGCCGGTCTCCGCCTCGAGC
>JBAZRQ010000503.1:0-2880 GCA_041662925.1 Nocardioides sp.
GGAGCAGCCGGGTCACCTCGGCGTCGAGGCCGTCGGTGGTGAGCCCGGCGGCGCGGTGGGCGGCGAGGTAGCCGCAGACCACGTCGTCGCCGTACGGCGTGAGGCCGGCGCCGCTGCCCACCAGGGTCGCGACGTCGATCGGCGTGCCCGCGACGTCGAGCGGGCGGAGCGGGACGTCCGTGCGGACGACGCGGCCGACGATCACGGGCATGCCGTCGAGGTGCAGCACCCCGCGGACGACCTCGGCGCGGGACACCTCGGGCAGCACCTCGAGCCGGGTGCGCAGCGCACACGGCACCTGCCAGGCATAGCGTCCGACCACGCCGAGCGCGCGGCCGTCGAGGTCGACGTAGACCGCGTCCCGCCCGGTGTGGAGCAGGGAGAGGGGGCCGTCGGGCGCCGCACGGAGCCGCGCTGCGACGCGCGCCGGGGCGCTGGCCGGGATGGCTCGGGGCTGCGTCACGCGGGCGACGCTACCCCTCACTGGCTCCAACTGGTCTCGACCGGGGCGGCGTTCCTCCGGCACGCTGGGGGCCGCAGGGTGTGTCATGGACCCGCACGAGCCCCATCACCGCTGGTCACTGCTAGGCGAGGAGATCCGGATGTCGCAGTTCAAGTGGGAGAAGGTCGATCCCGGGCCAGGTGTGGCGGTCGCCCCCAACCAGCGGCTCGGCTGGGGCAAGACCACGGGACTAGGCGCGCAGCACGTGGTCGCGATGTTCGGGGCCACGTTCGTCTTCCCGATCGTCATGGGGCTCAACCCCAACCTCGCGATCATGATGAGCGGGATCGCGACCATCTGCTTCCTGCTCATCGTCAAGGGCAAGGTGCCGAGCTACCTCGGCACGTCGGCCTCCTTCGTCGGCGGCGCGACCGCGATCTACACCTACACGGGCGAGGGCGGCGCCGGCGGGCCTGAAGACGTCACCGGCGCGATCCTCGTCGCCGGAGTGGTGCTCGCGCTCGTCGGCCTGATCATCCACTTCCTCGGCGCCGGGGTGGTCAACGCCGTGCTGCCGCCGATCGTGACCGGCGCCGTCGTGATGCTGATCGGGTTCAACCTCGCCCCTGTTGCCACCGGCGTCTACATGCCCTCCGACCCGTGGCTGGCGATCATCACGATGACCCTGGTGATCCTGATGGCGGTCGGGCTGCGCGGCTTCTTCGGACGGATCGCGATCTTCCTCGGCCTGATCGCGGGCTACGTCCTCTCCTGGGTGGCGGACCTGCTCTTCGGCAAGACCTCCCTGCGGCTGCCCGACAACCCGGCGCCCGGTCCGCACGACCGCGTCAACTGGGGCGGGGTCGAGAAGGCCGACTGGTTCGGCTTCCCCGTGCACACGAAGGAAGGCCTGATCGGCAACCAAGGCCGCAACCTCGACTTCCTCGAGACCGTGGGCTGGCACGCACCGTCGTTCAAGATCGCGTTCATCCTGCTCGTGCTGCCGGCGGTGATCGCGCTGGTCGCCGAGAACATCGGCCACGTCAAGGCAGTCGGCGAGATGACGGGTGCCGACCTCGACCCGGTCATGGGCAAGGCGATCGGCGCCGACGGTGTGGGCACCGTGATCGCGTCCGCGGTGGGTGGCTCGCCCACGACGACGTACGCCGAGAACATCGGGGTCATGGCCGCCACCCGGGTCTACTCGACCGCGGCCTACTACGTCGCCGCCGTGGTCGCGATCCTGCTCGGGCTGGTGCCGAAGTTCGGGGCCTTGGTCGCCGCGACACCGCCGGCCGTTCTCGGCGGGATCACCTTGGTGCTCTACGGGATGATCGGACTCCTCGGCGCCAAGATCTGGAAGGAGAACGGCGTGGACTTCGGCCGGCCGGTCAACCTGGTGCCGATCGGCGCGGGCATCATCCTGGCGATCGGCAACGCAGAGCTGAAGATCACCGACGACTTCATCCTCAGCGGGATCGCGCTCGGCACGATCGTGGTGGTCGCCGGCTACCACCTGGCCAGGCTCGTCGACAGTGACAACGACGGCACGATGATCGCGATCGGCACGCCCGGCGCCCACACCGAGGACCACGCCGCACCCCACCGCCACAAGGAGGAGTAGGCCCGCGTGAAGCCCGCTCCCTTCGCCTACGTCCGCCCGGGCTCGCTGGCCGACGCGCTCAGCGCGCTGGCCGGTGACCCGGGCGCCAAGGTGCTGGCGGGCGGGCAGTCGCTGGTGCCGTTGCTCTCCATGCGGCTCGCGGCGCCCTCGACCCTGGTCGACATCAACGGCCTGCCCGGGCTGGACGCCGTCACGGTGAGCGCCGACGGCGTGCGGGTGGGTGCCCTGGCCCGCCACGCCGACGTGCTCGCGCACGACGAAGCCGCGCAGGCCCAGCCGCTGCTGCGCCTGGCGCTCTCGCACGTCGCGCATGCCACGATCCGCAACCGCGGCACCACGGTCGGGTCGATCGTCCACGCCGACGCGGCCGCGGAGATGCCGGTGGTGCTCACGCTCCTGGGCGGCTCGGTGGAGGTCGCCGGCCCCTCCGGCACGCGCACCATCCCCGCCACCGAGCTGTACGTCGGTCCGCTCGAGACGTCGCTGGCGCACGACGAGATCGCCGTCTCGGCGTTCTTCCCCGTGCTCGCCCCCGGGGCGCGGGTGGCCTTCGCGGAGATCGCCCGCCGGCACGGCGACTACGCGCTGGTCGGTGCCGCCGCGCTCGTGGACGGCGACTCGGTCAAGGTCGGCTACGTGTCGGTCGGTGACGTGCCCACGGTCGTCGACCTGACCGGCGTACCCATGGCGGAGATGGGTGACACTGCGCTCGCGCAGCTCGACCCCGCCGACGACATCCACGCCACCGCCGCCTACCGCGCCCAGCTCGTGCGGGTCCTGACCGAGCGCGTCGTCCGGGAGGCCAGGACTGATG
>JBAZRQ010000504.1:0-2877 GCA_041662925.1 Nocardioides sp.
AATGCGTGGTCCCCGCGCGAGGTCGACATGCGGCTCGTGTGGCGTCCCGACCCTGGCGGCCCGCTGCTCCTGTGCAACGTCCCGGTCTTCGACCTGCACGGGAAGCTGCTCGGCACCCCCGACCTGCTCGACCCGGTCGCCGGCATCGTCGGGGAGTACGACGGGGCGCACCATCTCGCCGGCCCGCAGCGCTCGAAGGATGTGCGACGCGAAGCCGCGTTCCGCGCAGCGGGCCTGGAGTACGTCACCATGCTCGCGGCCGACTCCGCGGACACGCGCCACTTCGAGTGGCGCCTGCATGACTGCTACCGGCGCGCGGCCCGCCGTACCGCCGACGAACGCCGCTGGACCCTCACCCGTCCACCCTGGTGGGTGCCGACCGAGACGGTGGAGCAGCGCCGGGCGCTCACGGAGTCCCAGCGCGCCCGCTTCCTCGCGCACCGGCTCGCCTGAACCGCAGTGTCCGGACCAACCCAGGACATCGCGTCCCCCCGGTAGGGACTATCGGGGGAGACGTGGGACCAGCGCGGCGGCGGCGAGGGCGACCAGGGCGAGCACCAGGAAAGCGGACTGGTAGCTGCCGAGCCAGGCGGCGAGGAGCGCGCCACCCCAGGGTGAGAGGGCGGAGGCGGTGACGACCGCGCCGGAGAGTACGCCGTTGCGGGCGCCGTACGACGCCGTTCCCCAGCGGTCCGCGACGGCCGTGGCCTGCAGCAGGGTGAAGACCCCGCGGGCCGACCCGGCCGCGAAGGAGATCGCCGCGACCAGCGCCAGCGGCTGGTGCACCAGGGCGAGCCCGACGGTCAGCAGCCCGGCGAACAGCAGCGTGGCGCGGGTGCGGGCGACGACGCCGAGCCGCCGCGCCATCGGCGCGTAGAGGAGCCGGCCGGCGACCTGGCCGGCGCCGCCGATGCCCAGCGCCAGCGCGGCCTGCGAGGTCGTGAGGCCGCCCTCGACGAGCAGCGGCACCAGGTTGACCACCACGGCGTAGACGCTCACGCCGGCCAGGCTCATCGCCAGGCACAGCAGCACGAACCCCTCGAGCCGCACCTTCGCTCTCGCGGGGGTGTCGCCGGCCTCGTCCGAGCCGGCCGCCACGGAAACGGCCGACGGCACCCACGGCCCGTGCAGTCCCCACCAGTGCAGCGGCACGGTCAGCGCGAGCACTGCCGCGAGGACGAGGTAGGTCGAGCGCCAGTCGCCCACGGTCAGCAGCCACGCGGTCAGCGGCGCGAACACCGTCGACGCGAAGCCCGCCACGAGCGTGATCGCGGTCAGCGCCCGGACCCGGTGCTCGCCGCCCCAGTGCGTGACGGCCGCGAACGCCGGCGGGTAGAGCGTCGCCGACATCGCCGCCCCGGCGACGACCCACGCGGCGGCGTACGTCGGCAGGCTCGGCGCGAGCGCGATCGCCACGACGGCTGCGACGCCGAGGGCCGAGCCGCCCGTCATCACGAGCCGCGGGCCGACGGCGTCGATGTGCCGCCCGACCCAGACCCCGGTGGCCGCGCCGACGACCTGGGCGAGGGTGAAGACCGCGACCAGCGTGGTCAGCGGCCAGCCCTCGGTGTCGGCGATCGCGACCGCCGACACCGTGAACGCGTAGAACAGCACGCCCCACGAGACGACCTCGGTGGCGCAGAGTACGGCGACGACGCGCCGCAGCCCGGCGGCGTCGAGGCCGGCGACCTGGGTCACGCGCCCTGACGTGCCCCGAGGGTGAGCAGATCCGGGGCCGCGGTCCCGCAGCAGCCCCCGCCGTCGACGGCGGCCTCGGCCGGGTCGCCGTCGAACTGCCCCGAGCCGCCGCAGACGCCGGTCTCGGGCAGGGTCAGCTCGACGCGGGCCGCGGCCTCGTGGTCGCCGGCGATCGCCGCGACGATGCTGCGCGTCTGCTCGAAGCCGGTGAGCGCGAGGAACGACGGCGCGCGGCCGTAGGACTTCATGCCGGCGAGGTAGAGGCCCGGCTCGGGCTGGGCCAGCTCGGCGGCGCCGTGCGGGTAGACCGTGCCGCAGGAGTGCACGTTGGGGTCGATCAGCGGCGCCAGCCGGGCGGGGGCCGAGAGGACGGGGTCGAGGTCGATCCGGACCTCGGACATCCAGGCGAGGTCGGGGCGGAAGCCGGTCACGACCACCACCTCGTCGACGCCGGCCACGCTCGCCCCGTCGACGGCGATGATCCGCAGCGCGCCCGGGTGGTCGGGGTCGTCGGCCACCTCGGCCGCGCGGAAACGGGTCACCGGCGTGACGGGTCCGGCGGAGACGGCGGCCTGTGCCGCCTTGCCGAGTGCCCCGCGCGCCTCAAGCTGGTCGTTGTCGCCGCCGCCGAACGCGTCGGCCGTCTCGCCACGGCGTACGAGCCAGGACACGCGGGTGCCCGGCACCCGCTCGGCGAGCTGGGTCAGGCCGACGAGGACGTTCTGCGCGGAGGCGCCGGTGCCGGCGACCGCGACGTGCCGGCCGCCGAAGCGGGCGGCGGTCTCGGGCGCGGTGAAGTCGGGGATGCCGTAGGTGATCTGGTCGGCGTGCTCCGCCTCGCCGTACGCCGGCAGCCCGTCGGCGCCCAGCGGGCTGGGGTCGCCCCAGGTGCCGGAGGCGTCGATGACGGCCGACGCGAGCAGCCGCTGGGGCCCGGTCGGGGTGGCGACGCGCAGCTCGAACGGCGTCTCGGCGCGCCCGGCGTCGACCATCCGGTCGCGTCCCTGGCGGGTGAGCGCGGTGACCCGGTGCCCGAAGCGCACCTCCACCTCGGCGGTCGCGGCCAGGGCGTCGGCGAGCGGCACGAGGTAGTCGCGGGCCCAGTCCTCGCCGGTGGGGTACGACGCCGGGGCGGGTGGGGCCCAGCCGCGGCCGGCGAGCAGGGCGGCCGCGACGGGG
>JBAZRQ010000505.1:0-2870 GCA_041662925.1 Nocardioides sp.
CGCGTCGTTCGCCCCCGACGTACTGCTGGTGATGAGCGCCGACCACGTCTACCGCCTCGACTACGCCGACGTCATCGAGACCCATCGGCGCACGGGCGCGGAGTGCACGGTCGTGACCACCGAGGTCCCGATCGAGGAGGCCGGTGACCACGCCACCGTCGAGACCGACGCGGAGGGCCGGGTCACCGGGTTCGACTACAAGCCCGAGGAGCCCACGACCGGCACCATCGCCACCGAGGTCTTCGCCTACGACCCGCGGGTGCTGGTCGAGGTGCTGGAGGAGCTCCACCGCGAGCTGGGGGGTGACCGCGATGCCGGCGACTCCGGGCTCGAGGACTTCGGCGACCACCTGCTGCCCCGCCTCGTCGAACGCGGTCGCACCCACGCCCACGCGCTCGACGGCTACTGGCGCGACCTCGGTCAGCCGCACCTCTACCTCCGCGCGCACCAGGACTTCCTGACCGACGACCACGACGTCCTGGGTCACGCGGACTGGCCCATCCTCACGCGCCAGCCGCAGCGCGCCCCCGGCCGGTTCCTCGAGGGCGCCGACGTCGTCGACAGCCTGGTCAGCCCGGGCGCCACGGTCGCGGGCGTCGTACGGCGCAGCGTGCTCGGCCCGGGCGTGGTGGTCGAGGCCGGGGCCGAGGTCCACGACAGCGTGGTCTACCGCGACAGCGTCGTGCGTGCCGGTGCGCGCGTGCACTGGAGCATCGTCGACAGCGACTGCGAGGTCGGCCCCGACGCCCGCGTGGGCGAGGCCGGCGTCGCCGGCACCGAGGACCCCGACGTGGTCACCCTGGTCGGGCGCGGCTCGACCGTCGGAGCAGGGGTCTCGCTCTCCGCCGGCAGCCGGCTCGAGCCGGGCACGAGCGCCTGAACAAGGGGCTGGGGGAGGGGCAGCGCTAGTCTCGCGCCGATGGACCCCCTCGACCTGTACGACGACAGCGCGCGCGAGCGCGTCGTCGACGAGCCGCCGAAGCGGGTGGACGCCCCCGTCCGCACGCCGTTCGAGCGCGACCGCGCCCGGGTCGTGCACGCCGCGGCGTCGAGGCGGCTCGCGGCCAAGACCCAGGTCGTCGGGCCGCAGACCGACGACTTCACCCGCAACCGGCTCACCCACAGCCTCGAGGTCGCCCAGGTGGCCCGAGACCTGTCCCGCGCCCTCGGCAGCGCGCCCGACCTGGCCGAGACCGCCGCGCTCGCGCACGACCTCGGCCACCCGCCGTTCGGTCACAACGGCGAGCGGGTGCTCTCCGACCTGAGCGAGGAGTGCGGCGGCTTCGAGGGCAACGCCCAGACGCTGCGCCTGCTCACCCGGCTGGAGTCCAAGACCTTCGACGCCGAGGGACGCTCGGTGGGGCTCAACCTCACCCGCGCCACCCTCGACGCCTGCACCAAGTACCCCTGGCCCCGCGGGGCCGGGCCCGACCCGGCCAAGTTCGGGGTCTACGCCGACGACGAGCCGGTCTTCACCTGGCTCCGCAAGGACGCGCCCGGCGCGCGCCGCTGCCTCGAGGCGCAGGTGATGGACCTCGCCGACGACGTCGCCTACTCCGTGCACGACGTCGAGGACGGCACCGTCGCCGGTCGCATCGACCTCACCACGCTCGACCAGCCGGCCGTGTGGGAGACCGTCCGCGCCTGGTACCTCCCGACCGCCACCGACGACGAGCTCGACCAGGTGCTCGACGGGATGCGGACGCAGGGCAGCTGGCCGACGACGCCGTACGACGCCACCAGGCGCAGCCTGGCCGCCCTCAAGAACCTCACCAGCGACCTGATCGGCCGCTTCTGCGGCGCCGTCCAGCACGCGACGCTGGAGTCCGGTGCCGGGCCGTTCGTCCGCTACGCCGGCGACCTCGTGGTGCCCGAGACGACCCGGCTCGAGATGGCGGTGCTCAAGGGGATCGCCGCCCACTACGTCATGGAGGCGCCCGACCGGCTGGCCGCGATGGCCCTGGAGCGCGAGCTGTTGGCCGAGCTCGTCGCCATCTTGGCCTTCCGTGCCCCCCAGGTCCTGGAGCGCCCGTTCGCCGACGACTGGGACGCCGCCACCGACGACGACGCGCGGCTGCGGGTCGTGATCGACCAGGTGGCCTCGCTCACCGACGCCAGCGCCGTGGCCTGGCACGGCCGACTGCGGAGGCGGGCATGAGTCGGCCCCTGGTCTGGCTGCCCTTCGAGCCCGCGCTGCTCGGCGACCCGCCTGAGGGACTGCGCTACGAGGTGGTCGACCCGCGCGAGCAGGTGCCCGCGTCGGTCTCGGAGGTGGCGTTCTACGTCCCGCCCTATGCCATGGGTCCCGACGTGGGGGAGGTGCTGCCCGCCATGACGTCGCTGGAGGTGGTGCAGACGCTCTCCGCGGGCGTCGACAACGTGCGGCCGCTGGTCCCCGACGGGGTGACGCTGTGCAACGGCCGCGGCATCCACGACACGTCCACCGCCGAGCTCGCCCTCACCCTGGTGCTGGCGTCGCTGCGCGGCATCCCCGAGTTCGTGCGGGCGCACGACCGGAGGTCCTGGTCCCCGCAGTGGCGCCCGGCGCTGGCTGACAGGCGGGTGCTGCTGGTCGGCCACGGCGCGATCGGGCAGGCGATCGAGCGTCGGCTGGTGCCGTTCGAGGTGAGCGTGACTCGGGTCGCCCGCACCGCGCGGGAGGGCGTCCACGCCTTCGAGGAGCTGCCCGACCTGCTGCCCCAGGCCGATGTCGTGATCCTGATCGTGCCGCTGACCGACGAGACCCGTGGGCTGGTCGATGCCGGCTTCCTCGCCCGGATGAAGGACGGCGCGCTGCTGGTCAACCTGGCCCGCGGCGCCGTCGTCCGCACCGACGACCTGGTGGCCGCCCTCCACGCCGGCCGGGTCAC
>JBAZRQ010000506.1:0-2869 GCA_041662925.1 Nocardioides sp.
TATTGTCGGGCGTATGACGCAGACCCCGGTCAGCCCCGCCCTGCCCGCTGACGCGGCCACGACGTACGCCGAGTGGTTCGCCACGCTGTCCGACCCGACGCGGGTGCGGCTGCTGCACGCCGTGTCGTCGTCGCGCGCAGGCGCGCTGCGGGTGGGCGACCTGGCGGCCGCGCTGGGGATCAGCCAGTCGACCACCTCCCACCACGTCCGCCGGCTGGCCGAGGTCGGCTTCGTGACCGTCGACAAGGTCGGCACGTCCTCGGTGGTCACGGTCAACCCCACCTGCTGCACCGGTCTGCCGCACGCCGCCGACGTCGTCATGGGCACGCTCGCGGAGGTGCCCTGCTGCCCCGAGGACCTGCCCGCCGACGTCACCACCCGGGCGATGGCCGACGCCGACCTCGAGGTGGTGCGCGACATCTACGTCGAGGGCATCGCGACGCGCAACGCGACGTTCGAGACCGAGGCGCCGCCGGCCGACGAGCTCGACACGAAGTGGCTGCCCGCCCACCGCTGGGTGGCGGAGGTCGACGGCGCCGTGGTCGGCTGGGCCACGGTCGCCCCCGTCTCCGCGCGGGCCTGCTACGCCGGGGTGGGGGAGACGTCGGTCTACGTCACCGAGGCCGCGCGCGGCCGCGGCGTGGGCAAGTCGCTGGTGCACCGGCAGGTCACCGAGGCCGACCGCGGCGGGCTCTGGACCCTGCAGACCTCGATCTTCCCCGAGAACCGCGCCTCCATCGCGCTGCACCACTCCGCCGGCTTCCAGACCCTGGCCGTCCGCTCGCGGATCGCCCGGCTGGACGGCGTCTGGCGCGACACCGTGCTGCTCGAGCGGCGCCGCTGCGACGACTGACCCCGGGTTGCCCAGACACATCGATGTCTGTCAATATTGATGTATGTCGATATCTGCCCTGCTGGACTGCTGCACCCCGCTGGCACGCGAACCGATGTCGGCCGAGGGCGCGGACCAGGTCGTCCCGATGCTCAAGGCGCTCGCCGACCCCGTGCGCCTGCGCCTGATGTCGATGGTGCTCTCGCGCGTCGGCGCCGAGGCGTGCGCCTGCGAGCTGCTGCCGGCCTTCGACCTCTCGCAGCCGACGATCAGCCACCACCTCAAGGTGCTCCACGCGGCCGGCCTGCTCGACCGCGACAAGCGCGGCGTGTGGGTCTACTACCGCGCCCGCCCCGAGGCGATCGCCGCGCTCGGCACCCTCTTCGACGCAAGCCTGGCCCCGGCATGAGTACGACGACGCCCCACGACGCCGACGAGACCGCCGTACTCCAACGGCTCTCGACGCTCGACCGCTTCCTGCCGGTCTGGATCGGCCTCGCCATGGTCGTCGGCCTGGTGCTCGGCCGTACCGTCGACGGCCTCGACGACGCGCTGTCGACGGTCGAGATCGGCTCGGTCAGCCTGCCGATCGCGATCGGCCTGCTGGTGATGATGTATCCCGTCCTCGCCAAGGTGAGGTACGACGAGCTGGGCCACGTCACTGCCGACAAGCGGCTGCTGGTGGCCTCGATCGTGCTCAACTGGGTGCTCGGGCCGGCGCTGATGTTCGCGCTGGCGTGGCTGCTGCTGCCGGACCTCCCGGAGTACCGCACCGGGCTGATCATCGTCGGGCTGGCCCGCTGCATCGCGATGGTGCTGATCTGGAACGACCTCGCCTGCGGCGACCGCGAGGCGGCCGCGATCCTGGTGGCGATCAACTCGGTCTTCCAGATCGTCGCGTTCGCGGCGCTCGGGTGGTTCTACCTCGAGCTGCTGCCCGGCTGGCTGGGCCTCGACACGTCGTCGCTGGACGTGTCGGTGTGGGAGATCGCCAAGTCGGTGCTGATCTTCCTCGGCATCCCGCTGCTCGCCGGCTACCTCACCCGCAGGCTGGGGGAGAGGGCGAAGGGCCGCGAGTGGTACGAGTCGCAGCTGATCCCGCGGATCGGTCCGGCCGCCCTCTACGGGCTGCTGTTCACGATCGTGATCCTCTTCGCGCTGCAGGGCGACACGATCACCAACCGGCCCGGTGACGTGGCCCGGATCGCGCTGCCGCTGCTCGGCTACTTCGGGATCATGTGGGGGCTCTCGATGCTCCTCGGCCACCGGCTGCGGATGTCCTACGAGCGCACGACCACGCTGGCCTTCACCGCCGCCGGCAACAACTTCGAGCTCGCCATCGCGGTGGCGATCGGCGTCTTCGGCGTCACCAGCGGCCAGGCCCTGGCCGGGGTGGTCGGCCCGCTCATCGAGGTCCCCGTCCTGGTGGGCCTCGTCTACGTCGCGCTGTGGGCGCGGCGCCGCTTCGACTGGAACAGGATCACGTCATGACCGTCCCCCCCAACGTCCCCGAGGTGCTGTTCGTGTGCGTGCACAACGCCGGCCGCTCCCAGATGGCGGCGGCCCTGCTGGAGCACCATGCCGCCGGCCGGGTCGCCGTACGCTCCGCCGGCTCGGCGCCCGCCGACACGGTCAACCCGGCCGTGGTCGAGGTGATGAACGAGCTCGGCATCGACGTCTCCCGCAAGATCCCCACCAAGCTGCTCACCGAGGACGTCGAGGCCTCCGACGTGGTGATCACGATGGGCTGTGGCGACGCCTGCCCGATCTTCCCCGGCAAGCGCTACGAGGACTGGGCGCTCGAGGACCCCGCCGGCCAGGGCCCCGACTCCGTCCGCCCCATCCGCGACGACATCGACCGCCGGGTGCAAGCCCTGCTCGCCGACCTGGTCGGGGTGGATGGCGACGTTCCGGCGGGGTAGTCCCCAACACCTGAGCGATTGAGAGCCCTCTTATTCGCTCTCCGGTGAGGGACTATCCCAACCGACGAGGGGTCAGGGGATGACCTCGATCAGCAGGTGGCTGACCCAGTAGCAG
>JBAZRQ010000507.1:0-2861 GCA_041662925.1 Nocardioides sp.
GCTGGTCCGCTCGCTATCACCCTGGGCGGGCCGCGTCGTGTTCGTCAACGGACACGGCGGGAACCTCGAGGCGGTCACGTCCGCGGTCGAGCAGCTCCGCAGCGAAGATCACCACGTCGACTGGGTGCCCTGTGCCGTCACCGGCGACGCCCACGCCGGCCACACCGAGACCTCCCTCCTGCTGCACCTGGCGCCCTGGCTCGTCCGGACCCACCGCGCCCAGCCCGGCAACACCCGCCCGATCACGGAGCTACTCGCCGACCTGAGAGCCCACGGCGTACGCGAGGTCTCGGCCAACGGCGTCCTAGGCGACCCGACCGGAGCTAGCGCTGCGACAGGTGTCGAGTTGTTCGAGCAGATGGTGGAGGACGCCAGCCGTGGACTTTGATCGCGTGGCCCTGGTCACCGGTGCTGCCCGCGGGATCGGCGCTGCCACCGTCGCCGAATTGTGCCGGCTGGGATACGGAGTGTCCGCGCTGGACATCTGCAGCGCTGACATCGTGCCTCCCGGAGTCGGCTACCCGATGGCCAACCGCGACCAGCTCCAGGCCCTCGCCCGGAAGTTTCCCGACCAGGTGCTGACCGTCGAGTCCGACGTCCGCGACCGCGAGGCGCTCGAGTCGGCGGTCAACGCCACACTGGTCCGGTTTGGCCGTCTCGACGCCGTCGCCGCGGCAGCCGGGGTGGTCGTCGGTGGCCAGACGCAGTGGGAGACACCCGACGAGCACCTGCAGACGCTCATCGACGTCAACGTGATGGGCGTCTGGAACACCGCGGCCGTCACAGTGCCGGTCATGCTCGAAGGCCCGACGCCCGGCGAGTGCCGTTTCGTCGCCCTCGCCTCAGCGGCCGGAGAGCGCGGCCTCTTCAAGCTCGCCGGCTACGTCGCCAGCAAGCACGCCGTCATCGGCATCGTGCGTGGACTCGCAGCCGACCTGGTCGGCACCGGCGTCGCTGCCATCGCGGTCGCACCCGGATCCACGGACACGCCCATGCTCGCGGCTACCGCCGACCTCTACAACACCACCCCGGACCAGCTGGCCGAGCAACAGGGGATCCGACGGCTCATCGCCCCGGCCGAGATTGCGGCGACGATCGCGCTGTGCTGCTCTCCGGCCGGCGCCGCGCTCAACGGATCCGTCATCCGCGCCGACGGCGGCTTCAGCTGATGACACTGCCGCCCGGTTTCCGGGTCCGGCTCGCCGACGGCGTCATCCGCGCCGACGGCGGCCGACTGCTGGTCGGTGGCTCCCCCCTCATCGCGATGAGGCTGACCGAACGCGCCGCCGCGTTGCTCGGCCCGGAGGGCGTCACTGTCACCGAGCCAGCGGGAGCACACTTGGCCGAACGCCTCGTCGCATCCAACCTCGGCCTGCCCGATCTCTCCGGTGTTGAGGGTGTGGCACCCGACGAGCTCACCGTCGTCATTCCCGTCCGCGACCGATCGGCGCAGCTGGATCGGGCGCTGGCTGCCCTGCGGCCGCTGCGGTGCGTGGTCGTCGACGACGCCTCACAGGATCCACACCGGGTCGCCGACGTCGCCCGTCGGCACGGCGCCCCGGTGGTCGCGCTCTCCGTCAACGTCGGTCCGGCCGGGGCACGCAACGCGGGCCTGGCCACGGTTGCCACGCCGTACGTCGCGTTCGTTGACTCCGACGTCGAGGTGACGGCCGCCGACCTTGTCCGGCTGACCCGCCACTTCGCCGACCCTGCCGTCGGCCTCGTCGGGCCGCAGGTCACCGGCGTCGCCAGGTCCGCCCGGCCGCGCTGGTTCGAGAGGTACGACGCGGCGGCATCCTCGCTCACCCTCGGCGATAGGCCCGGAGTCGTCCGACCGGGGGCCGCCGTGGCCTGGCTGCCGAGCGCGTGTCTGGTAGGCCGAACCGACGTGCTGGGCGGCGGCTTCGACGCGACGCTGCGGGTCGGTGAGGACGTCGACCCCGTGTGGCGACTGGTCGATTCGGGCGCACGCGTGCGCTACGACCCCTCCGTTCGCGCGCACCACGATGCCCGACACACGCTGGGTGGCTGGCTCTCCCGGAAGGCCTTCTACGGCAGTGGGGGCGCCAGCCTCGCCACGCGACACGGAGACCGGCTCGCGCCCGCCGTACTCACCCCGACGTACGCAGTCGCGGGTGCGGCACTGCTCCTGCGTCGCCGCTGGTCGGCCCCGGTCGCCGCGGTCGCGCTGGCTCACGGGTGGAGGTCGGTGCGGGCCAGCCTGCCCGCCGGGGACGGGACCGACGCGGTCGCGGCCCAGCTCGCCGCCCGTGGGCTCGGCTGGGCGGTCCGCCAGGAGTCGGCTTTGCTGCTGCGGCACTGGTGGCCGCTCGCCGCCCTCGGCGCCACTCGCTCCCGGCACGTCCGACGCGCCCTCGTCACGGCCCTCGCCGTCGACGCAGCCGTCATGGTCGTGGAGCACCGCCGCTCGGGTTCGCCGCCGGATCCGGCGACCGCCTTCGCCGGGCGCCGCCTCGACGACCTCGCCTACGGCGCGGGCCTGTGGTGGGGCGCGCTGCGGGCCCGCTCCGCCCGCGTCCTGCTGCCGCGTCGGCCGTGCAAGCGACGGAGCGAGGACTCGGCATGAGCGAACCTCAGGCGACAAGGCCCAGCCGATGCAGTAGCGGCCGGAGGTGCACCTGGACCTGGCGTTCGCCGGTCGGCGGCTCGACGACCTGGCCTACGGGGCCATGCCTTCTGGCGGTGGCCGGCAACCGCCAGGACACTGGCGACCGGCGACCATTACCCAGCTCGCTCGAAGGCTCACGCTGAGGAGGCACCAAGGGTGCGCGAAGGCCCTCAGCACTGCGGGGACCCGAGAGCGACACCGCCATCCGGAGCACCTAGCGTCACGAGCCGAC
>JBAZRQ010000508.1:0-2858 GCA_041662925.1 Nocardioides sp.
TGGGCCAGGTGCGGAGCATGACCTGCCACATGGCGGCCCGCTCGTCGCCCTCGATCTCGCGGGCCGTGACCGGGACGTGCTCCCCGTCGTGCAGCACCTCGGCGTTCGGAGAGGCGCGGAGGTTGTTGACCCACAGCGGCGGCTTCGTGCCCCCGAAGTTGGATCCCGCGATCAACCACGAGCCCTCGTGGGGCACGCAGAGCAACGGTGTCGTGCGCGGGATGCCGCTCTTGCGACCGACCACGGTGAGCGTCAGGTTGGGCAGACCGGCCAGCCGCAGCAGGGTGACGCGTCCCCGCGTCGCGTTCTGGAGGTGCTTGTCGAACCAGACGATCTGCGGCAGCAGTTTCGGCATCCAGGGGATCGCGCCGAGGCGGATGGCGATCGGAGTCAGCAGTCCCATGGGGTGAAGAGTAGGGCCACCGGCAGAGCCGGAGCAGCCGCCGGAGGTTGGCCGGCGGTTCACGCGACGGCAGCCTGCGGCTTCACTGCTCTCCCTACCGTGCACGCGTGCTGGTGCGAGGGTTCGTGGGAAGCGTCCTGGTGTTGCTGGGCGGGTTGGTCGTGTCCACGCTGCCGTCGTCGGCGCCCCTGCTCGAGACCGACCTGCTGCTCGACCTGCGCGGCGCCGAGTCCGGGCGGATGGCCGGGCTGACGGTGGTCCTGCTCGGGCTGGGGCTGCTCGCGGGGCAGTGGCTGTCCCTGTGCCGCCACGTCGCCCTGGCCGAAGGAGACGACCGCGACGACGCCCTGGCCCTCGTCCGCCACACCACCGTGGTCTGGTGCGCGCCGCTCGTGCTGGCGCCGCCGCTGTTCTCCCGCGACGGCTGGTCCTACGCCGCCCAGGGGATGCTCACCCACCTCGGCCTCTCGCCGTACGAGCACGGGCCGGCGGCGCTCCGCGGCCCGATCGTCGAGGCGGTCGACCCACGCTGGATGGACACGGTCACGCCGTACGGCCCGGTGCCGCTGCTCTTCGGCGACCTCGCGGCGACCCAGACCGGCAACCCGTGGGTGCTGGTGGTCGGGCACCGGCTGGTCGCCCTCACCGGGCTGGCCCTGCTCGCCTGGGCGGTGCCGCGCCTGGCCCGCTGGACCGGCGTCAACCCCGCCCTGGCGTGCGCCGTCGTGCTCGCCTCGCCGCTGATGGTCGCCAACGGCGTCGGCGGGCTCCACAACGACCTGCTGATGGTGGGTCTGATGGCCGCGGCCCTCGTCGTGGGCGTCGAGCAGTCCTGGTGGCTCGGCGCCGCACTCGGCGGGGTTGCCGCAGCGGTCAAGGTCCCCGGGGGGCTCGTCTGCATCGCGATCGCCCTGGCGTCGCTGCCGGCGGGTGCCCTGCTCCTGGACCGGGTACGCCGGCTGGCCGGCGCCGCGGTCGTGTCCGTCGCCGCCCTGGTCGGTCTCGGGATCGTGACCGGCCTCGGCGTGGGCTGGGTGCACGGGCTGAGCGTCCCCGGCAGCGTCAACACCCCGCTGTCGGTCACGACCCTCGTCGGTGGGGCGCTCGACTGGCTGGCCGGCTTCGCCGGGCTGGGCCTCGACCCGGGGATGTTCCTCCGGCTGGTGCGGGCGCTCGGCGCCGTCGCGACTGCCGCCGTGATCGTGGGGGTGGCGCTGCGCGGCCCGACCGGGTCAGGGGCCCGGGCACTGGCCGCGCTGGCCACCATGACCGGCGCGACCATGCTGCTCGGACCCGTCGTGCATCTCTGGTACCTGCTGTGGGTGGTCCCCCTGGTGGCGGTCCTGAAGCTGTCCCGGCTGGCGCTGGCGGGCGTGCTCGCCCTGTCGACCGTCACCGGGCTGCTCGCGCCGCTCGACTCGTCGCTGCACGGCGCCTACCTCGCGATCGCGCTCGCCAGCATGCTGGTGGCCTGCCTGGTGCCGGTGCTGCTGCTGACGCCGCGGGCGCGGATACGCATCGAGCGGATCGTCACCGCCGAGTGGCTGCCCCACCCGTCGGCCAGCTTGTCGGCCGGCCCGTCAGGCGGGCAGCCGCAGCAGCCCGCCGGACACCTCGGCGTGCACGTCGAGCATCCGCTCGACCGAGCGTGACCACGGGAACTGCTCGGCTCGACGCCGTGCCGCGGCCCGGCGTACCGGCTCGGGCCGGGCGGCCACCTCGAGCACGGCGTCGGCCAGGGCGCCCGCTTCCGGGGACGCCCAGGCGCCGGACCGTACGTCGACCAGCTCGCGCGCCCCGCCCCGGTCGGCGGTGACGACCGGGGTGCCGCTGGCCAGCGCCTCGAGCACGGCGAGACCGAACGTCTCCCCGGGGCACACCGACAGCGACACGTCCGCCGCCGCGATCTCGCGGCTCAGGTCGGCGCGGCTCTCGACGAACCCGCGGAAGCGCACGGGCGCACCGGCCGCCAGCTCGACCAGCTCGTCGAGGTGCGGCCCGGCGCCGTACACGTCCATCGCCACCGGAACCCCTCGACGGTGCAGCTCGACGGCGGTGGCGACCGCGAGGTGGGGCGACTTCTCCCGCGAGAGCCGGCCGACGTGCGCGAGCCTGAGCACCCCGTCGGCCCGGGGCGGCGCGGGGTGCGGCCGGAACGTGTCGAGGTCGACGCCGAGCGGGACGCGAGTCACGGGACACCCGGCGGCGTCCGCGACCTGGCGGAACTCCGCCTCGGCGTACCGCGACGTCACGACGACCGTGTCGAAGGAGCGCACCAGGATCCGGTTGAGCAGCTTGATCGACGCCTTGGCGCTGGTGTCGAGCCCGGTACGCATCGCGAACATGTCGTCCAGGCGCTCGTGGGAGATGAGCACGGTGCCGACGCCGCGGCGCCGCGCCCAGCGGGCCACGGGCAGCAGGGTGAGCTTGTCGCTGAGCTCCACGGACGTCGGCC
>JBAZRQ010000509.1:0-2858 GCA_041662925.1 Nocardioides sp.
CATCGGCCCCTGAATCAAGGCTGGCAGGTGTCCGCGCCGACGCCCAGAGGCATTGGTCCCGCCCGTTGGGTCCTGCTGCCGGCTTCGACCGCTCGTGCCGCGGAGCGTGTTCCCTCATCGGTCGACTTCTGCCGTCGACGGCGGGCGGTCAGCCGAGCCAATCGGCGTAGAAGATTCCCAGGCCGGCCGCAACGCACAGGCCGGCGATGATCCAGAAGCGGATGACCACGGTGACCTCGTCCCATCCCAGGTGTTCGAAGTGGTGGTGGATGGGGGCGATCCGGAAGATGCGACGCCCGGTGCCCGTGATTCGCCTGGTGAGCTTGAAGTAGCTCATCTGCAGGAGCACGGACAACGTCTCGAGCACGAACAGTCCCGCGATGACGGCCATCAGGAGTTCGGTCCGGGACATGATCGCCAGGCCGGCCAGCGCACCTCCGAGGGCGAGCGAGCCGACGTCGCCCATGATGATCCGGGCTGGTTTGGCGTTCCACCAGAGGAAGCCGACGCAGGCCGTAGCGATGGCGGTAGCGAAGACCGCGAGGTCGAGGGGGTCGCGCGCCTGGTAGCACTGGGACTCCAAGACTGTGGGATCGAGGGATCCGCAGCGATGGTTGTTCTGCCAGATGTTCACGAGCGTGTACGCGCCGAAGATCATGGCCGAGGTGCCGGCAAGCAGGCCGTCGGCGCCGTCCGCGAGGTTGGCGCCGTTGGAGGACGCCGTCACGATGAACCAGATCACCAGCAGGACCACGACCAGGGGCAGCCTGATCCCCCAGTCGTGCGTGGTGGAGAGGTACTGCGACGCGGGCCTGACGCCTCGTTCATCGGCGAAGAACTGCGTCGCCAGGAGCCCGAAGCCGAGGGCGACCACGGTCTGTCCGGCCATCTTGGCGCGGCCGGTCAGCCCCTGGTTCTTCTGCGAGTAGACCTTGATGAAGTCGTCGAGGAACCCGACGACCCCGCAGCCGAGGAACAGGAGAAGGAGGAGCCAGGCGCTGGCGCTGGGCCGACCTCCGACCAGCATCGTGGCGACGAGGTAGGCCGCCGTGGCACTCACCAGGATCACCAGCCCACCCATGGTCGGCGTGCCCCGTTTGACGTGGTGTGTCGTGGGGCCGTCGTCCCGGATCGGCTGGCCGAAGCCGTGCCTCGTGAACCAGCCGATGGCCAGTCGGGTCCCGAGCAGGGAGCAGATCACCGCCAGCCCGCCGCTGAGCAGGATCGCCCGCATGTCGTTGAACCTCTCTCGGACTTCTGGATGGTCGATCGCCGCAGGAAGGAGGGCCGCTCGCGCAAAGTGTGCGGCATGAGCGTCCCAGGCTCGTGGCACCGCGCGCGTCCCCGCCCCGGGCATCGCGCAGCGCACGGCGGCAGGGCTGCGCCGAACAGGTCAGGTGGGGCGTCCTGCGGCCGATTGCTCCGGGGAGGCACGCCATCCGGGGACGCCCGGAGATGGCGTCCGCCCGCGACAGAGACGCCGTGCCCGGACGGAGGCGGGATGGACCGGACAGGCGCCGAGCCTGCGCTGACGCGTGTCGTGGCGGACCGAGGATCCGACGGTCGCCACGGCGAGCGCCGCGTGCGGTCGCTCACCCGCGCTGCCGGCGCGTTCGGTGTCGTCGTCTCGGTCATCGGGCTCGTCTCGATCGCCGGCTGGGTGTTCGGGGTGCCTGCGCTGGCACGAATCACGCCGGCCGCGGTGACGTTGAAGTTCTCGACCGCCCTGTCCCTGGTGGGAGTGGGGTGCGCGATCACACTGTTGGCGCACGCAGAGCTCACGGGCAGTGCGCGAAGCCGCCGGGCGGCTCTGGTGGTGGCGCTGCTGGTGGGCCTCGTCGGGCTCGGCGCCCTGATCGAGGACGCGCACACTCCGGTGGGCGGGCGGATGTCACCGCTGACGGCCGCGAGCGTGATCGGGCTCGTGGTGGCGCTGGCGCTGACTGCGCGCCACCTCGACAGGAGCGCGCACGCCGTGACCATGGTGGTGCTCACGGTCGTGTCTCCGGCTGTCGTCGGTTACGAGTACGGCGTCCAGACGCTCTACGGGCTCGGCCGGTTCAACACGATGGCCGTGCCCACCGCGGGCGCCATCGTGCTCGCCGGGACCGCGGTCCTGTTCCTGCGCCCCGGCGCGGGCATCCTCTCCCTGCTCGTCGGCGACACTGTGGGCGGTGTCCTGACGCGGCTCCTCCTGCCCTGGGTCTGCTTCGGCCCGAACGCCGTGGGTGCGGTCGTGGTCATCGGTCTGCGGCACAGCGGGTTCGCCGCCCCGTTCGCGCTCGCGATCGTGGTGACCGTGCTGACGATCCTCGGCACTGTCCTCGTGTGGTTCCTGGGCGAGCGGCTGCGGGACGTGGACCTGAGGCGGGGTGGCGCGGAGGACGCGCTCGCGGTCGCCGAGCGAGCCTTGGCGGAGCGCGATCGCGTCCAGCAGGAGCTCGCCGCGAGCGTGCGGCGTACCCGCAGGATCCTGGCGAGCGCGACCGACGCCTACATCGCCATCGACACGAGCGGCCGGGTCACCGACTGGAACGAGGCGGCGGCCGCGACGTTCGGCTGGTCTCGCGAGGACGTGCTCGGCGAGTACCTGCACGACCTGATCATCCCGCCGAGCCACGCCGCCCTGCACCAGGCCGGCATCACCCACTACCTGCGCTCCGGTGAGGCGCCGATCCTGGGGCAGAAGCTCGAGCTCGAGGCGCTGAACCGCTCGGGGACGCTGATCCCCGTGGACCTCACCGTGTGGGCGGACCATGACGACTCGGTCGACGGGTTCCACGCGTTCGTGCGCGACATCACGACGCGCAAGCGTGCCGAGCACGACCTGCGTGAGCTCAATGCCGACCTCACCGAGG
>JBAZRQ010000510.1:0-2856 GCA_041662925.1 Nocardioides sp.
TCCTCGCGGTGTTCTTCTTCGTCATCGGCCTCGAGGTACGCCGCGAGATCGCGCTCGGTGAGCTCACCAGCTTGCGCTCGTCGGGCCACGCGTATCCACCCAGCTGCGGGTCTTCCTGCTGACGGTCTCGGTGGTGCGGGACAGGCGACGCGCACCGCTGGGACAGCCCATTCGGCTGGAGGAGCCGACCTGGCAGCCGAAATGCTCGGTCACACGTCGGCTCAATTCACCAAGCAGCACTACATCGAACCGGACGAGACAGTGAATCCCGTGACCGCCGAGATGCGGGAGTCATTTGCAGCACGAAGCCGCAGGGGAGCCCGTGACCAACGAGGATGAGCGACATGCTGGCGCTACCCCGTGGCACACGTAGCATGGTCATCACCAGCCAGAGGAGCCCACGCCACCACATGTCCCCGGACACGCCGGCCGCCCAGCCCCCCGCGCCCCCGATGTCGGTGGGGTCCTCGCGCGACGCGCTCGAGCTGATCGCCGAGGGCGTGACCGACCTCGCCGGGTTCGGCATCGCAGCGATCAGCGTGGTGCGTGACGACGGCAAGCTCGAGCTGATCGCGATCGCCGGCGATGACGACGCGCTGAGTGTCCGGGGACGCCGTACTCCCGTGGCCAGCTTGATGAAGGAGCTCGAGAAGGCCGACGACTGGGGGCTGCTGAAGTTCATCCCGCACGAACGGCTCGACCTCGGAACGGGCGAGGAGGCCTGGGGATGGGTCCCCGACCCCGCCAGCCTGACTCCGAGCGACGCTCCGGACGCCTGGCACCCGCTCGACATGCTGGTCGCCCCTCTGTACGACGACAAGGGCGACCTGCGCGGCACCCTCGCGATGGACCTCCCGCTCGACGGCCGCCGTCCGGGCGCCCAGCAGCGCGAGGTCCTCCAGACGTACGCCGAGCAGGCCGGCCGCGCGGTCGTCACCGCACTGGAGCGTGAGGCCCTGGCCGAGCAGGTGCGGCTGGCCGAGGCCGCCCGCGCCATCGTCCGCACCGCCAGCGCCCAGCTGAGCATGGACCGCATCGTCGCGGACAGCCAGCAGGCTCTGGTCGAGGGCTTCCAGGCGCAGGGCATGTGGCTGCAGACCTTCGACGAGGACGGCCAGGGCACCCGCGCGATCTACTCCTCCGACGGCACGAAGGTCGAGCTGCCCGACGAGCTCGTGACGGTGGCCGAGAGCGCCGCGCGGCAGGCCTGGTCCCTGCAGCGGGTCGAGATCGTCAGCCGGGACCGGCCCTTCGGGCCCACGATCACCGCCGAGCAGGGCGACGGGATCCTGTGCTTCCTCACGAGCATCGGGATCACGTCGATCCTCTTCACGCCGCTCGGCGCCGGCCCGGAGTGCCTCGGCAATCTCGTGTTCACCCGGGCCGCCGGCCAGCGGGACTGGACCGACCACGAGGCCGCGGCCGCCCTCGACATCGGGCACGACCTCGGCCGGGCGATCCTCAACGCCCGCACCTTCGAGCGCGAGCACCACCTCGTCGAGGAGCTGCAGGCCCTCGACACCTACAAGAGCCAGCTGATCGCGACGGTCTCCCACGAGCTGAAGAACCCGCTCACAGCCATCACCGGGCACCTCGAGATGCTCGAGGGCGCACCCGACCTGTCCGGCACCGTGCAGGCGTCGCTGCGGGCCATGGACCGCGGTGCCAGACGGCTCGCCAAGGTGATTGACGACCTGCTCCTGCTCTCCAAGGTGGGCGATCCCCAATACCCGCTCATCAGGGGACCGGTGGACGTCCGTCGGACTCTCGAGGAGGTGCTCGACCTGTCGTCGGTCGCCGCCGCCCGCAAAGGCGTCACCTTCGTCACGGAGGCGCCCGACACCTCGATCGTCGCGAGCGGCGACCCCGACGAGCTGCACCGCGTGCTTGCCAACCTGATCAGCAACGCCGTCAAGTACACCCCGGACGGACGCACGGTCACGCTCACCCTCATGCACACCGACGACGTCGTCGTCTTCCGCTGCGCCGACCAGGGCATCGGGATCTCCGAGGGGGACCGCGCTCAGCTGTTCCGGGAGTTCTTCCGCTCCACCAACCCGCAGGCGGTGGCCGAGCCCGGCACCGGCCTGGGTCTGGCAATCGTCAAGCGGATCGTGGAGCGGCACGGCGGCCGGATCGAGGTCTCCTCCGAGCTCGGCCGCGGCAGCACGTTCACGGTCACCGTCCCCGCCGCCTGAGTCACGCCGCCTGAGTCACGCCGCCTGCGAGGACATCACCACCGCTGCTCGCGAGGGACGACAACGCAGCACCGGCGACGAATAGGTCAACCGCACGCCTCTGCCGCGTAGCGTGCGCTCGAAGACGCACGCGTCTGCCGCGCTGCGATGGCGCTTCCAACTGACCGTTATGGTCGGCGGCATGGCATCTCCGGAGGCAAAATTCGCACCCATCGGCGCGTTGCGAGGCGGCCTGGCCCTCATGGTCCTTGGGGCACTGATGGCCTGGGGCCCCGTCGACTCGATCCCGCGTTGGGTAGGGCTTGGAACCCTGTTCATCGGCGCTCTTTTGGTGGCAATCGCATTGGGCATTCGGACACTACGCACGTAGGCACCGAGCCACGCCCGCAGGTTGCTGACCTCCAGAAGCGCACAGCACATGCGGCTATTGCAGTCATGCCAGTACGGCGACCCCAGCCAACAACATGATCAACAGGGTCAGCTCTGCACAAGCGCCGAGTACGTCGCCGGTCACGCCACCGATCCGGCGGTGCGCCAGCAGTCCGATGGCCAGGGTGGTCAGCACAGCGACGAGTGCCATCAGCAGTGCCACCCAAGGATGGACCCGGACCACCGCAGCCAACCCCACGAGGACTAGAGCGAGCCCGGTCACCAGCTG
>JBAZRQ010000511.1:0-2854 GCA_041662925.1 Nocardioides sp.
GACCTCGGGGTCCAGGAGATCAACGAGGGCGGCGGTGTGCTCGGCAAGGACGTCGTCCACGTCCGCGGCGACTCGGGCGACGCCGACTCCGGCATCGCCCCCGCGGAGACCGACGAGCTGCTCGCGGCCGGGTCGGACGTCATCGTCGGTGCCGCCTCGTCGGGCGTCTCGCTGACCGTCATCGACGCGATCATGTCCGCCGGAGCCGTGATGTTCTCCCCGGCCAACACCTCGACCGCCTTCGACATCGGTGACTACGCCGAGCCGGACCTGTACTTCCGCACGGCGCCGTCCGACATCCTGCAGGGTGCGGTCATGGCCAACCTCCTGATCGAGGACGGCCGCTCCAACGTCGCCATCCTGGCCCGCCAGGACGCCTACGGCGAGACCCTCGCCGAGCAGGTGGCGCTGAACCTCGAGAACGCCGGCAGCAGTGTCGCCGCGACCGTCTTCTACGGTGAGAACGCCCAGTCGTTCGACTCGCAGGTGGACGAGATCGCAGCCGCCGGCGGCGACGCACTCGTCCTCATCGGCTTCGAGGAGACCGCGACGATCGTGCCGCAGCTCATCACCGCCGGTGCCGGTCCCCAGGACCTCCCGACGTACTTCGTGGACGGCAACACCGCCGACTACAGCGCGGACGGCAGCACCCCGCTGCCCGCCGGAGTGCTCGAGGGCACCAAGGGGACCATCCCCGGCGCCGACACCGCCGGCGACTTCCAGGCACGACTGCTCGAGATCGACCCCAAGCTCGACTCGTTCGCCTACGCCGCTGAGTCCTACGACGCGGTGATGGTGTCCGCCCTGGCCGCTGTGGCCGCCGGCGCCGACGACGGTGAGTCCGTTGCCTCGCAGATCGTCGACGTCACCACCGGCGGCGAGAAGTGCACCACGTTCGCCGACTGCGTCGAGCTGCTCGACGCCGGCGAGGACATCGACTTCGACGGCGCCTCCGGCCCGCTCGAGCTCGGTGAGACCGGCAGCCCCACCGCCGCGTCGATCGGCATCTACGAGTACCAGGCCGACAACACGATCGAGGCCGTCGACTTCATCAGCGGCCAGATCTGATCCAGCACTGAGCGGGGCGACCCGCCCTGCGCGACGAGCCGGGCCCGAGACCACCAGGTCTCGGGCCCGGTTCGTCTTTGCCCGGCTGGGCCCGGCTCCCGGCTGAGGGCACACGCACAACGGGCCCGGAACCTGGTCAGGTCCCGGGCCCGTGCGTGGTGCGGGCTGGTGGCGGTGCTAGCTGGCTTCGGCGCCGAGCGTGCCTAGGTAGAGCTGGATCACCTTGGGGTCGCTGCCCAGGGACTTGCCCGTGCCGGTGTAGGCGTTGCGGCCGTGGTCGAGCACGTAACCGCGGTCGCAGATCTGCAGGCAGCGCCTGGCGTTCTGCTCGACCATGATCACCGAGACCCCGGCCTTGTTGATGTTGCGCGTCTGCACGAACACCTCGTCCTGCAGCACCGGTGAGAGCCCGGCGGACGGCTCGTCGAGCAGCAGCACGGAGGGCGCCATCATCAGGGCGCGGCCCATCGCCACCATCTGCCGCTCGCCACCGGAGAGCGAGCCGGCCCGCTGCTTACGACGCTCCCCGAGCCTCGGGAAGATGTCGGTGACGAAGTCGAAGCGCTCGGTGAACTTCTTGGGCGCCTGGTAGCAGCCCATCTCGAGGTTCTCCTCGATGGTGAGGCTGGGGAACACGTTGTTGCTCTGCGGCACGAAGCCGATGCCCTTTGACACGAGCTGGTCGGCGCGCATGTTGGTGATGTCCTCGCCGCGCAGGGTGACCGAGCCGGTGCGCACCTTCACCAGGCCAAAGAGGGCCTTGAGCAGCGTGGACTTGCCGGCCCCGTTGGGACCGATGATGCCGACCAGCTCGCCCTTGTTGCAGTAGAGGTCGGCGCCGTTGAGGATGTCGACCCCCGGCAGGTAGCCGCCCACCAGGTCGTCGGCGCGCAAGAGGGCAGTGCCCGACGCCGCGAGGTGGGCGTCGCGCTCCGGCGTGGCGGGGGTGGGCTCAGCCATGGTGGGTCTCTTCCCGGTGCGTGGGCCCGAGCTCGGCCTCAGCCTCGGCCTCGAGGGCGTCTTCGTCGAGCTCGGTCAGGTCGGTGTCGTGGTGGGCGCCGAGGTAGGCGTCGATGACGGCCGGGTTCTGCATCACGGCTTGCGGTGTGCCCTCGGCGACGATCTTGCCCTGCGCCATCACGATGACCCAGTCGGAGATGTCGCGGACCATGTCCATGTCGTGCTCGACGAAGAGCACGGTGCGACCCTCGTCGCGCAGGGACTTCACGTGCCCCAGCAGCGACTGCTTCAACGCCGGGTTCACGCCCGCCATCGGCTCGTCGAGCATGATCAGCTCCGGGTCGACCATGAGGGCACGCGCCATCTCCAGCAGCTTGCGCTGGCCGCCGGAGAGCGAGCCGGCGAAGTCCTCGCGCTTGGTGTCGAGCTTGAAGCGCGCGAGCAGCTCGTCGGCGCGGGAGGTGTTGGCGTCCTCCTGGCCACGCCAGAGGAAGGGCAGCGCCGCCGACCAGAACTTCTCGCCGCGCTGGCCGGTCGCGCCGAGCCGCATGTTCTCGATGACGGTGAGCTTGGCGAGCACCTTGGTGAGCTGGAAGGTCCGGACCATCCCCAGCCGAGCGACCTTGAACGCGGGCACCCGCTGGAGCGACCTGCCGTTGAAGCTCCACGCACCGGTGTTGGGGACGTCGAACCCGGTCAGCAGGTTGAAGAGCGTCGTCTTGCCGGCACCGTTGGGGCCGATGAGGGCGGTGATGACGCCGCGTTGGATCTCGATGTGCTCGACGTCGACGGCTGTCAGGCCGCCGAAGGTGCGGGTGATGGCGTC
>JBAZRQ010000512.1:0-2846 GCA_041662925.1 Nocardioides sp.
GTCGCGGGCGCGGGCCGCGGCGAGCCGCCTGTAGACGTCCTTGAGGTCGGCCTTGGCGGCGAGCAGCTGGGAGCGCGCCGACTCGAGGGCTGCGGTCGCCCGCTGCACCCGCTTGCTGGTCTCGCCGAGCTCGTCGTGCGCTTGGTCGATCTGCTGCTCGACGCTCTTGCGTCGGTCCTGCAGATGGTCGTCATCGGCGGCGTTGGCCAGGGGGACTACGGACCCGCCGAGCGCTGCCGCCACGGCCAGGGAGGCCACGGCGACACGCTGACGAGACGCGCTGGGGAAGAAGCGCACAGGTCTGCCTTTGGTGTTCGGGGAAGTGAACGCCTCAACCGTAGGCGGCGCGAGTCAGACTTTGATGTATTTGCGGGTCAGTAGGAGTGTCGGAAGCAGCGTGAGTACCGGACCGAGCGCCCCGACCACGACCATCGTGACGGCGTACTCCGGCCAACCGATCCACGGCATGAACGTCAGCCCCTGGCTCGCGCGGTCGATGATCCCGAACTTCAGGAACGCCGCGAGCGCCCCTGCCGCCATCGCGACCCCCAGCAAGGCGGTCACCAGCGCCTCCATCAGGAACGGCAGCGCGATGTAGAGCGTGGAGGCCCCCACCAGCCGCATGATGCCGATCTCCCTGCGGCGCGCCAGCGCCGCGAGCCGGATCGTGTTGGCGACCAGCAGCAGCGCGGCGAGCACGAGGAAGCCGGCGGTGCCGATGGCGGCGAACTTGAGGGCGTCGATGGAGTTGAGGATCGGCCCGACCACGTCACGCAGGTCCTGGATGCTGGCGACCCCGTCGAGGCCGCGCAGCTCGCTGGTGATGCCTTCGTACTCGTCGGGGTCCTCGAGCGTGATCCACACCGACTCCGCCATGTCGTCGGCGGTCAGCGCGGGGTTGGACCCCTCGAAGCGTTCGGGCCCGAAGAGCTCCTTGACCTTCTCGAAGGCCACGGCCTTGGACTCCAGGTGCCAGTCGGCGACCTCGGGGCTCTTGTCGACCACCTGCTCGATCGCCCTCTTCTGGGGCTCGGTGACCTCGGAGAGGCAGGCGGGGTTGTCGTCGCTGTCGCGGCAGAGGTAGACGGTGATCTGGAGCTCGCTGCCCCACTGGTCGGCGGCGCGCACGGCCTGCTGGTTGAGCAGGACGCCGAGCCCGACGAGGGTCAGCGAGACGAAGAGGGTGAGCACGACCGCGATGTGCATGGACACGTTGCGGCGCAGCCCCTGGCGGAGCTCGGTGAAGGAGTGGCGAAGCTGCACGTCAGCTCACCTGCGATCCGTAGCCGCCGCGAGCCTCGTCGCGGGTGACCCGGCCGTGGTCGAGCTCGATGACGCGCTTCTGCATCTGGTCGACCACGGACTCGTCGTGGGTGGCCATCAAGATGGTGGTGCCGGTCTCGTTGATCCGGCCGAGCAGGTTCATGATCCCCGCCGACGTGGTCGGGTCGAGGTTGCCGGTGGGCTCGTCGGCGATCAGGATCATCGGCCGGTTGACGAACGCACGCGCGATCGCGACCCGCTGCTGCTCACCGCCCGACAGCTCGTCGGGCAGCCGGTCCCCCTTGCCCTGGAGCCCGACCAGCTCGAGGGTCGCGGGTACGACGCGACGGATCTCGGCCTTGGGCTTGCCGATCACCTGCAGCGCGAACGCGACGTTCTCGGAGACGGTCTTGTTCGGCAGCAGACGGAAGTCCTGGAAGACGGTGCCGATCTGGCGGCGCAGCCGCGGGACCTTCCAGCCGGCGAGGCGGTTGACCTCCTTGCCGGCGACGTAGACCCGGCCGGCGGTGGGCCGCGTCTCGCGCGTCACCAGGCGCAGGGCCGTGGACTTGCCGGAGCCGGAGGAGCCGACGAGGAAGACGAACTCGCCCTTCTCGATGTCGATCGACACATTGTCGAGGGCGGGTTTTCCTGGACCGGGGTAGGCCTTGGAGACCTTCTCGAAGCGAATCACTGAAAAGACAGTAGCCGAGACGGATCCCCCTGCTCCGTATGGTGGTCGCGTGCGCGTCGTCCGGTCCCTCGTCCTCGCGCTGGCTGCGACGGCGGTCACAGTCGGGGTCGGCGTGCTGGTCACCGACGACGAGGAGCCGCAGGATCCGGTCACCGCCGACGTGCCCAGCGTCCCGCTCACCGACTTCGACACCACCCAGCTGGTGGCTGAGCGCGTGGCCTTCTGCGACGACGTGCCGGACCGGGCCGTGGCCGAGGCTCTCGGCGGCGAGGCCGTCGCCACGGCCGCCTACGGCAACGGCGACCGGGCCAAGGTCGCCGGCACGCTGCGCGACGTCGCCCACGAGTTCAGCTGCGCCTGGCGGGGCGCCGACGGCACGGTGGCCCGGGCCTGGGTGTTCGCGCCGCCGGTGACGCCGGCACTTGCGGACTCTCTGATCACCGACGCGCGCACACGTCAGGGCTGCGAGCCCGAGGCCGGCGCCCCGGCGTACGGCGAACCGTCGCTGGCGCTCGTCTGCGAAGACGGCGGCACGCGGCTGCGGTCCTACCGCGGCCTGTTCGGGGACGCCTGGCTCACCTGCCAGCTCTCTGCGCCGACGACGGTCGCCGCGGGCGTCCAGGCCGACCGTGCGAGTCGCTGGTGTGTCAGCGTCGCCTCCGCGGTCGAGGCCGCGGACTAGGGCGGGCTAGTTGTCGTCGGCCTTGTCGGCGCCGCGACGCCAGCGGATGCCGGCCTCGAGGAAGCCGTCCAGGTCGCCGTCGAAGACGGAGCTGGGGTTGCCGACCTCGTAGCCGGTGCGCAGGTCCTTGACGATCTGGTAGGGGTTGAGCACGTAGTTGCGCATCTGGTCACCCCACGAGGCCTGCACGTCACCGCGCAGCCCGTC
>JBAZRQ010000513.1:0-2838 GCA_041662925.1 Nocardioides sp.
CGAGCAGGGAGCGGACGGTCGCCGCCAGCTCCTCCTGCTCCTCGGAGAACGCGAACTCCATCAGGCACCCACCAGCGTGGCCAGGACCTCGGCGCGGTGGTGGGCGGGCGTGCCCCACGCGGTGACCAGGGCGCGGACCTTCGTCAGCCAGATACTCAGGTCGAACTCCTCGGTGTAGCCGATCGCGCCGTGTACCTGCAGCCCGGTGCGGGAGGCGAGGTACGCCGCGTCGGCGCACGCGATCTTCGCGGCCGACGCGGGGACGGCGCCGAGGGCGGCGCCCTGCACCAGCGGGCGGGCGAAGTCGAGTGCGATCCGGACGTCGGCGAGCGCGTGCTTGATCGCCTGGTAGCTCCCGATCTCGCGGCCGAACTGCTTGCGCTGCTTCACGTAGGTCACCGAGTCGGCCAGGATCCGCTCGCCGCAGCCGAGCAGCTGCGCCGACGTCGCGAGCACCGCGAGGTCGAACGCCGCGGGGTCGGTCTCGCCGTCACCGGTCACCTCGAAGAGGCGGCGGGTGCGGTCGACGGAGCCGACCCGCTCGCCGACGGCGGCCGCGGGGGAGGTGCCGACGTAGACCTGGTCGGCGACGTCGGCGTCGAGCGCGTAGGGCACGTGCGGGGGGAGCGCCAGGGTGGCGATGCCGTCGACCTCGTGGCCGAGCGCCACGGGCAGGTAGGCCGCGGACTCGACCCACGGTCCCGGGACGGCGTACTTGCCGAGGGCCTCGAACGCGATCGTGACCTCGACCGGGGTCGCCTCGGTCGCGAGCATCGTGACGCCCTGCTCGGCCAGGCGGCTCCAGAGCTTGAGGCCGGGCGCAGGGTCGCCGGCGGCCCAGGCGCGCGCCACTGCCACCGTGTCGGAGGCGGCGAGCAGGGACTCCAGCGACGCCGCGAAGTCGCGCTGGTCGTCGGACAGGATGAACTTCACTTGCTGCCTCCCTTGGGCTCCCTGGGGAGAGAGAGGATCCGCTCCGCCACGATGTTGCGTTGGATCTCGTTGGTGCCGGCGTAGATCGGGCCGGACAGCGAGAAGGTGTAGCCGTCGAGCCAGGTCGAGTCGACCTCGGCCTCGGGCCCGAGCAGGTCGAGCGCGGTCTCGTGCAGCGAGATGTCGAGCTCGGACCAGAACACCTTGTTGACCGAACCGGCCGCGCCCATCTCCCCGCCGTCGGCCAGCCGGGTGACCGTGCCCCACGTGTAGAGCCGGTAGGACTGCGCCTTGATCCACGCATCCACCACGCCATCCCCGCTGACCCGCCCGAAACTTTCGGGCGGGTCAGCGGTGACGTGGCGGTAGAGGTCGACCAGCCGGTCGGCAGCGGCGCAGAACCGGCCGGGGGAGCGCAGGGAGAGCCCGCGCTCGTTGCCCGCCGTGCTCATCGCGACCCGCCAGCCGTCGCCGGGGGCGCCGAGCACGTCGGCGTCGGGCACGAAGACGTCCTCGAAGAAGATCTCCGCGAAGCCGACCTCGCCGTCGAGCTGGGCGATCGGGCGCACGGTGACACCGTCGGCGTCGAGCGGGAACAGGAAGTACGTCAGCCCGTGGTGGCGCTCGGCCTCCGGGTCGGAGCGGAACAGGCCGAAGCCCCAGTGCGCGAAGGACGCCCGCGACGACCACGTCTTCTGGCCGTTGAGCAGCCAGCCGCCGCGCTCGTCGTCGCGCCGGGCGGTCGACCGGAGCGACGCGAGATCGGAGCCAGCCTCGGGCTCGGACCAGGCCTGCGCCCAGATCGTCTCCCCGGTCGCCATCGAGGGCAGGAACCGGTCCTGCTGCTCCTGGGTGCCGTGGTCGAAGACGATCGGCGCGAGCAGGAAGATGCCGTTCTGGGAGACCCGTCCGGGTGCGCCGGCGCGGTAGTACTCCTCCTCGAAGATCACCCACTCGACCAGTGACGCCTCGCGGCCGTGGTGGGCCTTCGGCCAGGAGACGACCGACCAGCGCGCCTCGGCGAGCTTGGCCTCCCACTCCTGGTGGGCGACGAAGCCCTCGGCGGTGTCCATCGACGGCAGCGGCTCGGGCGGCACGTTGGCCGCCAGCCACTCGCGCGCCTCGGCCTGGAAGGCCAGCTCGGACTCGGACAGGTCGAGATCCATTCAAATGTCCTTTGCGGTTCCTGAGGTGCGAGCTTGCGAGCCTCGAAGGGCGGTCTTGAGTACCTTGCCGGACAGGTTGCGCGGCAGGCCGTCGACGAACTCCACGTGCCGCGGCACCTTGAAGTTGGCCAGCCGCTCCTTGCAGAACGCGATGACGGCATCGGCAGTGAGCCCGGTGGTAGGTCCGGGGTCGTTGCGGACGACGTAGGCCTTGCCGACCTCGCCCATCCGCTCGTCGGGTACGCCGACCACGGCGACGTCGGCGACCCCGTCCAGGCGGGCGAGGGCCTGCTCGACCTCCGCGGGGTAGACGTTGAAGCCGCCGGAGATGTACATGTCCTTGAGCCGGTCGGTGATCCGCAGGTTGCCGGCCTCGTCGAGGGTGCCGACGTCGCCGGTGTGCAGCCAGCCGTCGTCGTCGATCGCCTCGGCGGTGGCCTCCGGGTCGTCGAGGTAGCCGAGCATCACGTGGTCGCCGCGCAGCAGCAGCTCACCGGCCTCGCCCGGGCCACCGGCCCCGGCGATCCGCGTCTCCATGCCGGGGATGGCGCGCCCGCAGGTGGTGGCGACGGTCTCGGCGGAGTCGTCCTCGCGGCACATCGTCGCGACCACGGCCTCGGTCATGCCGAACGCCGTGACCACCTGGTCGATCCCGAGCCCCTCCGGAGCGGGGGCGCGCATCCGCTCGATCAGCACGACCGGCACGACCGCGGCGCCGGTGACGGCGAGCCGCAGCGAG
>JBAZRQ010000514.1:0-2837 GCA_041662925.1 Nocardioides sp.
CGCCATCGTCTGCACGATCATCCCGCCCATCGACACCCCGACGATGTGCGCCGACTCGAGCCCCAGGTGGTCGAGCAGGCCGAAGGCGTCGCCGGCCATGTCGTCCAGGGTGTAGGGCGCCCGTGCACGGGTGCCGCCCACGACGGCCCGCAGGAGGGCGGTGCGCCCGACCCGGGTGCCCACCCGGCTGGACCGGCCGGTGTCGCGGTTGTCGTAGCGGACGACGAAGAAGCCCTTGCGGGCCAGCAGCCGGCACAGGTCGGCGTCCCACCAGGTCATGGGGCCACCGAGCCCCATGACGAGCAGCAGCGGGTCGTCGTCCGGGTCCCCGAACGTCTGGTAGCAGAGCTCGATCCCCTTGCTCACGGGGGCGAACAGCTCACCGGAGATGTGAACCTCCGGTTCCGGGGCGGCACGGCGGGGCGAGGACGACGGCATACCCAGAGTCAACCGCACCGAACAAGAGCCGTGTTCAAATGGGGCGAATTTCCGACGAGTTGGTGTTACTTCGGCGTAACGTCACCGCGGTGAGCACCTCGACGCTGGCCTCGTTCCTCCTCCCGGAGGGCTTCGCGAGGCCTGCCGTGGCGGCCGTCCTGCGCGAAGGCAGCCTGGTGACCGAGGCAGGCCGCTACGCCCTGCGCTCCGCCGGCGAGCGGCGCGAGCGGCGCAACGCCCCCTACACCGGACGGCAGGTGGCTCGCTCCGCCGACCCGGTGCTCCTGGTGCCGGGCTTCATGGCCGGCGACTCGTCCTTGGCGTTCATGTCCCGCGCGCTGCGCAACCAGGGCTACCGCACCTACCGCTCTCAGATCCGTGCCAACGTCGGTTGCACGCTGGGTGCCGCCGCCCAGCTGGAGACGCGGCTCGAGTCGATCGCGATCCGGCGCGGCTCACGCGTGCAGATCGTGGGCCACAGCCTGGGCGGCATGCTCGCCCGGGGCATCGCCGTACGACGCCCCGACCTGGTGTCGGGCATCGTCACCCTGGGCAGCCCGATGCTCGCGCCCGCCGCCCACCACCGTGCGCTGACCGCCGGGCTCGACGTGCTGATCCGGCTGAGCCGGGCCGGGATCCCCGGGCTGATGTCCGAGGAGTGCGTCGCGGGCGGCTGTGCGCGGCAGAGCTTCGAGGAGAGCCAGGAGCCGGTGCCGCACGGGGTGTCGTTCACCTCGATCTACTCCAAGCGCGACGGCATCGTCGACTGGCGCGCCTGCGTCGGCACCACGGCCCACGCGATCGAGGTGACCGCGTCCCACATCGGGATGGTCGTCGACCCCCGGGTCATCGACCACGTGGTCGGGTCGCTGCGCCGGGCGGCGCCGGTCTCACTGCTCGAAGTCGACCGAGGAGTAAGCGCGTAGCTTCTGGAGCTTGTGCTCCGAGGTGATCGACCGGATCGTGCCGCTGCGCGAGCGCATCACCAGCGAGTCGGTGGTCGCCCCGCCGGCGCGGTAGCGCACGCCGCGCATGAGCTCGCCGTCGGTGATGCCGGTGGCCACGAAGAAGCAGTCGTCGCCGGTGACCAGGTCGTCGGTGCCGAGCACGAAGTCCGGGTCGAGGTTGTGCCCGGCGTCGATGGCGCGCTGCCGCTCGTCGTCGCCCTGGGGCCACAGCCGACCCTGGATGGTGCCGCCCAGGCACTTCATCGCACAGGCCGTGATGATCCCCTCCGGCGTGCCGCCGACGCCGAGCAGGAGGTCGATCCCGGTCTCGGGGCGCGCGGCCATGATCGCGCCCGCCACGTCGCCGTCGGAGATGAACTTGATCATCGCGCCGGTCGCGCGGATCTCCTCGACCAGCTGGGAGTGCCGGGGCCGGTCGAGCAGTACGACGGTGACGTCGGCCGGGCGCGAGCCCTTGGCCTTGGCGACCTGGTGGATGTTCTCCGCGACGGGGTAGCGGATGTCGACGACGTCGGCTGCCTCGGGGCCGGTGACGAGCTTCTCCATGTAGAAGACCGCTGAGGGGTCGTACATCGAGCCGCGGGGGGAGACGGCGAGCACCGAGACCGCGTTGGTCATGCCCTTGGCGGTCAGCGTGGTGCCGTCGATCGGGTCGACGGCCACGTCGCACTCGGGGCCGGTGCCGTCGCCGACCTTCTCGCCGTTGAAGAGCATCGGCGCCTCGTCCTTCTCGCCCTCGCCGATGACGACCGTGCCGTTCATGCCGATGCTGGCCAGCAGCACCCGCATCGCGTTGACCGCGACCGCGTCGGCGCCGTTCTTGTCACCGCGACCGACCCAGCGCCCGGCGGCCATGGCCGCTGCCTCGGTCACCCGCACGAGCTCCAGGGCGAGGTTGCGGTCGGGAGACTGGGGGGCGACGTCAAGGCGTTCCATAGGCCGCATGTTAACCGTGTCGCTCACGAGACGGCGTACGCCTCGACGGCCGTCTCCTTCACCGACAGCCAGACCCGGCGTCCGGGGACCAGGCCGAGCTCGGCCGCCGCGGCGGGGGTGACGTCGGCCAGGAGGTCCGGGCCGGCCGAGACGAGCACGCGCACGGCGTCGCCGTGGGGGACCGCGCTCACGACCGGCCCCTCCCAACGGTGCCTGGCCGAGCCCTCGGGGCGAGACAGGGAGACCGTCACGGCCCGGGGGCTGAAGGACCGGTAGGCGTCGCCCTCGCGGATCACGTTGAGGCCGACCAGCCGCGCCACGTGGTCGGTGCGCGGCCGGGCCGCGACCTCCCGCGGCGTCCCCGCCTGGGCGACCGCGCCGTCGTCCAGCACCAGCACCTGGTCGGCGAGGGTGAGGGCGTCGAGGGCGTCGTGGGTGACCAGGAGAGTCACGCCCGCGAAGTCGCGGAGGTGGCGGGCTAGCTCGAGGCGCAGG
>JBAZRQ010000515.1:0-2835 GCA_041662925.1 Nocardioides sp.
TGGGGGCCTCCCCCATCAGCTCGGCCTCCGGCTGGAAGGCGAGGAACGAGCGGTACCAGACCGAGACGCCCTCGCGGTAGTCGTAATGACCGCCCACCGACAGGATCGAGCCGGCGATGGTGTTCCACATGCCGAGGGCGATCGCCGCGCCGAGGAAGGCGTACATCACCTTGTCCATGGGCGTGGTCGCGGAGAACACCGCGCCCACGGTGCGGCGGCGGTAGATCAGGATGACCATGCCGACCAGTGCTGCCACCCCGGCGACGAGACCGCCGCCGACGGCGGCCACGTGGTACATCTCGGTGGTCACGCCGACCGCGTCGGTCCACGACTCCGGGATGAGCAGGCCGATCACGTGACCGCCGACGACGCCGAGCATGCCGAAGTGGAACAGCGGGCTGCCGATGCGCAGCAGCTTGTCCTCGTAGAGCTGCGAGGAACGGGTCGTCCAGCCGAACTTGTCGTAGCGGTAGCGCCAGAAGTGGCCGACCACGAACGTCGCCAGGCAGAGGTAGGGCACGATCACCCAGAGGAAGACATCCATCAGCTGACTCCTCGGTTGGAACGCGTGGGGAACGACGGCATCGGCAGCTGGATGGGGCCATCCGGTCTCGCCGGGCCGGGGTCGAAGGCGGGGGTCTCGTACGGCGTGAGGCCGACCTCCTCCTCGGGAGGTCCGGCGGCCGCGAGGCGGCGTACGGCGTCCCACTCGTCGCCCTTCAGCGGCGGCAGCGTGGCCGTGACCGCCTCGACGGCACCGGCCCAGCGCGAGCCGGACTCGCCGAGCGCGATCCGGAGCAGCTCCAGCCCGGCCCTGTGGTCGAGCAGCAGCTGACGGCCCTGCTCGTGGTCGATCGTCGCGGCGTACTCGAGGACGACGCACAGGTGGTCGGGCAGCTCGGTGTCGGTCAGCTCGAAGCCGGACGCGAGGTAGGTCTGCTTGAACCGGAGCAACGCCATCCCGCGCTTGCGGGTGTCACCGTGGGCGAAGTAGGTCAGGAACAGGTTGTGTCGCCGCCGGGTGTCGAAGGTCTCGACGTAGTCGGCCTCCAGCTCGGTCAGCGGCGTCGCCTGGAGCAGGTCGACGCACGCCCGCAGCGGCTCGCCCACGCGGTCGGGGAGCTCGTGGGACGCCTGGCGGACCAGGTCGAGCCGACCGAGCAGCTCCTCGTCGGGGTAGCCGAGCAGCAGCGACGCCGCCTGCCAGGCCACGGTCAGCTGGGCATCGGTGAACGTACTCACCCGACGTCCGGTCAGGGTGCGGCTCACGGGGTCTGCTCCTCGTCCTCGGTCCGGCGTGGGAACAGTCCCTCCGGGGTGCCCTTGCCGTCCCAGTTGAGCAGGTTGACCCGCGACGACTTGTCGGTCGGCGAGGCCAGGCTGTCGGCGGTCTGCCGCTCCTGGAGCATCTGGAAGTTCTCTACCGCGATCGGCACCGGCGAGCCGGAGCCCTCACCGAACAGGTCCTGCTGGCCGCCGCCGTACGCCGAGACCGAGCACTCGGTGCCCAGCTCCTCCAGCGAGTGCGCCTGCTCCGCGTGCGCGGGCGGGATGACGTAGCGGTCGTCGTACTTGGCGATCGCGAGGAGGCGGTACATGTCGTACATCTCCTCCTCGGTCATCCCGACCGCGGCCGGGATCGAGGCGTCCGGCTCGCGACCCATGTTGATGTCGCGCATGTAGGAGCGCATCGCCGCCAGCTTCTTGAGCACCCCGTCGACCGGTACGACGTCGCCGGCCGTGAAGAGCTCAGCGAGGTACTCGATCGGGATCCGGAGCGCATCGATGGCGGCGAACAGGTTGCCCTTGTCCTCCGCGTCGAAGCCGGTGTCCTTGACCACGTCGACGACCGGCGAGAGCGGCGGGATGTACCAGACCATCGGCATGGTGCGGTACTCCGGGTGCAGCGGCAGCGCCACCTTGAACCGGTTGATCAGCGCGTAGATCGGCGAGCGCTGGGCGGCCTGCACCCAGTCGCGCGGGATCCCGGCCTTCTCGGCCTCGCGCTGGACCTCGGGGTCGTTGGGGTCGAGGAAGACCTCGCGCTGGGCCTCGTAGAGACCGTGCTCGTCGGTCGTGGTCGCGGCCTCGAGCACCTTGTCTGCGTCGTAGAGCATCAGGCCGATGTAGCGCAGCCGGCCGACGCAGGTCTCGGCGCAGACCGTGGGCAGGCCGACCTCGATCCGCGGGAAGCAGAACGTGCACTTCTCGGCCTTGCCGGTCTTGTGGTTGAAGTAGATCTTCTTGTAGGGGCAGCCCGAGATGCACATCCGCCAGCCGCGGCACCGGTCCTGGTCGACCAGGACGATGCCGTCCTCGGCGCGCTTGTAGATCGCGCCGCTGGGGCAGGACGCCGCGCACGACGGGTTGAGGCAGTGCTCGCAGATCCGGGGCAGGTAGAACATGAAGGTCTGCTCGAACTCGAACTTCACCTTGTCCGCGATCTTCTTGAGCATCGGGTCGTGCTCGAGCGTGGCCGCGGAACCGCCGAGGTTGTCGTCCCAGTTGGACGACCAAGTGATCTTCATGTCCTTGCCGGTGAGCAGGGACTTCGGCCGGGCGACCGGGGTGTGCTCCTGCGCCGGGGCGTCGGTCAGCGTGGCGTAGTCGTATGTCCAGGGCTCGTAGTAGTCCTGGATCTTCGGCATCTTGGGGTTGGAGAAGATCGTGAACAGCTTGCGGAGCCGCCCGCCGCCCTTGAGCGCCAGCCGGCCACGCTTGTTGATCGTCCAGCCGCCCTTCCACTCCTCCTGGTCCTCATAGCGCCGGGGGTAACCCTGCCCGGGCCGGGTCTCGACGTTGTTGAACCAGACGTACTCCGTGCCGGTCCGGTTG
>JBAZRQ010000516.1:0-2816 GCA_041662925.1 Nocardioides sp.
CCCGGGACGGTGCCGGGTTATCGGTTTGCCCGGCAGCGGCCTGGTTGACAGGGTTCACGCATGTCGCTCCCTCCCACCCTGACCGACGGCGTCGTCACCCTCCGCCCGCACCGGCCCGACGACGCTCCGGGAGTGCTCGAGCAGTGCCAGGACCCGCTCTCGCAGCAGTGGACCTCCGTGCCCGTCCCCTACGCGATGGCCGACGCGGAGAAGTTCGTCGACGAGGTCATGCCGCTGGGCTGGCTCTCCGACACCGAGTGGGCGTTCGCGATCGAGGCCGAGGGCCGGTTCGCGGGCACCGTCTCGCTGCGCAACGAGGGCTCTCGCCGGGCCGAGATCGCGTACGGCGCCCACCCGTGGGTGCGCGGCACCGGTCACGTCGAGCGGGCACTGCGGCTGCTGCTCGGCTACGGCTTCGACGAGCAGGACCTGACCACGGTCATCTGGTGGGCCAACCGGGGCAACTGGGCCTCGCGCAAGACCGCGTGGCGGCTCGGCTTCCGGCTGGAGGGCGAGCTCCGGCGCTGGCTCACGCAGCGTGAGGAGGTCCACGACGCCTGGGTGGGCACGCTGCTGCGCGAGGACCCGCGCGAGCCGCAGACCCGATGGCTGGACTGCCCGGTCCTCGAGGGCGACGGCGTCCGGCTGCGCCCGATCCGGGTCGACGACGCCGACCGCATCGTCGAGGCGTGCTCCGAGGAGCGCACCCAGCACTGGCTGGGCCGGCTGCCGTCGCCGTACGGCCGCGACGACGCGCTCACCTACATCGAGTCGCGCACCGAGCAGCTCGCGAACGGGAGCGGGACGACCTGGGCGATCACCGCGCCCGGTGACGACGTACTGCTCGGGACGATCGGGTGGTTCAACTGGACGCCCGAGGTGGAGTGCGAGATCGGCTACTGGACCCACCCCGACGCGCGCGGCCGTGGGCTGATGACCCGCGCGATGCGGGTGGTGACCGACCACGTCATGGACGACCTCGGCGTACGTCGCGTGACGGCGTACGCCGCGGTCGAGAACGCCGCGTCGCGCCGGGTGATCGAGGCCAACGGCCTGCGTCAGTTCGGGGTGGAGCGGCGCGGCATCCAGCTGCGCGACGGACGGGCCGACATGGCGCTCTACGACCTGCTGGCCGAGGAGCGGTGAGCCGCGGCCGACCAGAGCAGCACGCCGATGCCGAGCAGCGAGAGGCCGAAGCCCGCCAGCGCGGGTGAGCGGTAGCCGTAGCCGGCGGCGATGGTGACGCCGCCGATCCAGGCGCCGAGCGCGTTGGCGACGTTGAGCGAGGCGTGGTTCATGGAGGCGCCGAGCGTGGCCGCGTCGCCCGAGACGTCCATCAGCCGCAGCTGGAGGTTGATGACCAGGATCGAGCCGAGCGCAGTGACTGAGAAGACGACCGGCAGCAGCCACCATCCGTAGGGCGCCACGAGCCAGAACACGACCATGACCACGGCCGACCCGATCCCGGACCAGATCAGGGAGCCGAAGACCGACCAGGCGGCGAGCTCGCCCGCCAGCCAGGTCCCGGCCACCATGCCCAGGCCGAAGAAGAGCACGAAGATCGGCACCGTGCTCTCCTCGAGGTGCCCGACGTCGGTGACGATCGGCGCGATGTAGGAGTAGGTGGCGAACAGGCCCCCGAACCCGATGGCGCCGGCGAGCAGCGTGAGCCACGCCTGCCCGTTGCGCATGAACGACGACAGCTCCCGGCGCCCGGTCGCCTCGGTGTCACCGGGGCAGGACGGCACGAAGGCCAGGATCATCGCGACGGTGACCGCCGAGATCACCGCCGTGGCGAGGAAGGCGGCGCGCCAGCCCGCCTGCTGCCCGAGCCAGGTGGCTGCCGGGACGCCGAGGACGTTGGCGACGGACAGGCCGAGCATCACCGCGGCGACCCACCGGCCCTTCCGGCCGGGAGGCGCCAGGCTCGCCGCGACGAGCGAGGCGACGCCGAAGTAGGCACCGTGCGGCATCCCGTCGAGGAAGCGCGCGACGAGCAGGAGGTGGTAGCTGGACGCCACCGCGGTGAGCACGTTGAACAGCGCGTAGGCCGCCATCAGCCCGACGAGCAGGGCCCGACGCGGCAACCGGGCACCGAACACCGCGAGCACCGGCACCCCGGCCACGACGCCGAGGGCGTAGGCCGAGATCAGGTGACCTGCGGTGGGGATCGAGATGTCGACGCCGCCGGCGATCTGCGGCAACAGCCCCATCGTGACGAACTCCGTCGTCCCGATCGCGAACCCGCCCATGGCCAGCGCCAGCAGCGCGAGACCGGCGTGCGTTGCCCGGGCCGGGGCGGCGGTCGTCCCGCCGAGGGTGGTCGTCATCGTCACCCATTGTCCAACCCGCCCCCGCCGGCCGCCTATTCCTCAGCGGCTCCTCAGCAGATGTCCGTGAAGTCCTCGACGGCCGCGTCGAGGTCACGCTGGGCGTCGTCGACGGCCTGGTCGTCGACCGGGGTGCCCGTCCGCGCCCGGTCCGCCTGCTTCACCAGGCGGTCGAGGGCCTGGCGCGCCTCGGTGACCTTGCCGCCGGTCTCCCCGTCGACCTGGCCCTCGAGCGCCTTCAAGCTGTCGCGCAGTGCCTTCAGCTCGTTCTCGGCGGCCTGCGGGTCCGCCCCGATCTCGTCGACGGCCCGCTGCGCCTGGTCCCCGGCCTCGTCCATGGCCCGCTGGGCTACCGAGCAGGCGGCCTCGTCCGCCGCGTCCTTGGCGGCGTCCTCCACCTCCGAGCACCCCACCAGGCTCAGCGACAACAGGGCGGTCAGGGCGGCTATCAGGATCGTCACGCGCACCACCATGTCACGCCGAGTC
>JBAZRQ010000517.1:0-2813 GCA_041662925.1 Nocardioides sp.
CGACGAGATGCGAGCCGCGAGAGCTGCCTCCACGTCACGGCGCAGCACCCGGTTGCGCGGGCCGGTGCCGGGGATGTCCTCGATCGCGAGCCCGGCGCCCTTGGCGATCTTGCGCGCCAGCGGGCTGGAGAAAACGCGACCGCGGGGTGGTTTCGAGGCTCGCTCCGCTCGCACCTCAACCACCGCCGGGGCCTGCACGGGCGCGCCGGAGCCGGGGTCCTGGTCGAGGCCGAGCGAGGTCAGCAGTGAGGCCAGGTCGGCGATCTCCTCGCCCACCCCGGCGAGCACCGCGATCGGGGCGCTGACGTCGACCAGTGTGCCGCCGAGGACCAGCAGCTTCAGCAGGGTGCCGTCGGCGTCGGCCTCGATGTCGACCAGGGCCTTCTCGGTCTCGACCGTGGCCAGGGCGTCGCCGGCGGCGAAGCTGGCGCCCTCGGGGAGGAGCCACTCGGTGAGGACGGCCTCGGTCGCGGCGGCCGCGACCTCGGGCATGCGGAGGACGGTGGCCACGTCAGTACCCCGCGATCTCGGCGAGGGCGGCGGCGACTTCGTCCTTCTGGGCGATCGCCGCACGCTCGAGCACCTTGCTGATGCTCGGGGACGCCTCGGCGCCGGTGACGCGCCACACTGGCGCGTCCAGCAGGTCGAAGAACCGGCGGGTGATCTCGTCGGCGAGCCAACCGCCGTAGGACGTGCCGACGGCCCCCTGCTCGGCGATCAGGACCTGGTTGGTCTTGGTGATCGACGCTTCGATCGTGTCCCAGTCGATGCTGGCGCGGTCCAGCCAGCGCAGGTCGATCACCTCGGCGTCCACGGCATCCTGCTCGGCCACCGCCTCGAGCACGTACGGCGTCATGCCGAGGTAGCTGAGGACGGTGAGGTCGGAGCCCTCTCGCCGGACCGACGCCTTGCCGACCGGCAGGCAGTAGTCGTAGTCGTCGACCGGGCCCGGGCCGGTCGAGGTGTAGAGGTCGACGTGCTCGAGCACGACGACCGGGTCCTGGCAGCGCAGGGCGGCGTTCATCAGGCCCACGTAGTCGTAGGGCGTGGAGGGCGCGACGATCCGCCAGCCGGGCGCGGTGGCGAAGATGCCGGCCGGGTCCATCGAGTGCTGCGAGCCGTAGCCGGTGCCCATCGCGACCTTGCTGCGCAGCACCAGCGGCACCGCGCCCTCGCCGCCGTACATGTGCCGGGCCTTGCCGATCTGGTTGAAGAGCTGGTCGGCCGCGACCCACATGAAGTCGGCGTACATGAACTCCACGACCGGCGTGTAGCGGCCGTCGAGGGCGATGCCGCCGGCCAGGCCGGCGAAGGCGTTCTCACTGATCGGGGTGCCGAGGATTCGGCCCGGGAAGCGGTCCGGCAGACCGCGGGTGGCGCCGTTGGTGCCGCCGTTGAGCCGGTGGACGTCCTCACCCATGACGACCACGCCCTCGTCGGTCTCCATCCGGCGCGCCATCACGCCGGCGACGGCGTCGATGAACTTCATCTCCTGGACGGGCACGGCGTACCCCTGCGGGTCGACCACCGGCGCGTCGTCGAACTCCGACAGGTCGCCGCGCACGCCGACGTCCACCCACGCCGGGTCGGGCCACTCGTCGGGGCGGATCCGGCGCTGCCCGGGCTTGCCTCCGGGCAGCGGCTCGAGCAAGACCGAGCTGATCTCTTCCATCACGGCCTTGGCGCGCGTGACCGCCTCGGCGGTCTCGTCGGCGGTCATGATCCCCCGGCGCTGGAGGTGCCCGGCGACCTGCTTGAGCGGGTCGCGGGCGCGCCAGGCCCGCTCCTCCTCCTTGTCGCGGTAGCCGAAGGCACTGCCCGCGAAGCCGCCGTTCTGGTGGAAGAAGCGGTAGGTGTCGGCCTCGACCACGGTCGGCCCGCCACCGCGGCGCATGTGCTCGACGGCCTCGGTCATCGCGAGGTGGACCGCGAGCGGGTCCATGCCATCGACCTTCCAGCTGGCCAGGTTGAAGCCCAGCCCGCGCGCGGACAGCCGCGGCTCGGCCGTGGCCTCGCGGACGTTGGTCGACACGGCGTACTGGTTGTTCTCGATGAAGAAACAGACCGGCAGCGCCCAGGCGCCGGCCAGGTTCATGGTCTCCAGGGTCGAGCCGATGTTGACCGCCCCGTCGCCGAAGTAGGTCACCGACACCGCGTCGCTGCCCGACTGCCGGTGGGACCACGCGAAGCCGGCCGCCTGCGGGACGCCGCCGCCGACGATGGCGTTGGTGCCCATCGCGCCGGCCTCCTTCCACTGCAGGTGCATCGACCCACCGCGGCCGTGCGTCCAGCCGCGGTCCAGGCCGCAGATCTCGGCGAGGGTCTTGAGCAGCACGTCGCGTACGTCGTCGCCGGGCGCGGCGAGCGGGTCCAGGCCCTGGGGCTCGACGTGGTGCAGCGCCTTGGCCAGGAACTGGTGGTGCCCGCGGTGCGAGCCGTTGACCGAGTCGTCGCTGGTGAGCGCGAGCACGGAGCCCACGGCGCCGCCCTCCTGACCGATGCTCGAGTGGGCCGGGCCGTGGATCAGCCCGGCCCCGGCCAGGTCGAGCACGTACTGCTCGAAGGACCGGATCCACACCAGCTGCGCATACATCGTGCGCAGCAGCGACGGGTCCGCGGCGTCCCAGTCGTCGGTGGTGGCGACCAGCTCCACCCAGGGGGCGGCCGGGGCCAGCGGGAGGTGCTCAGGCATGACGTGCTCCTTTGTCCGTCCACCAGCCTGACACACGATTGGATCCAAAATCTAGCCTCCATGGCCCTTTACAGCCAGTTTCGCCCCATGGTTGGGTGTTTAGGATCCAGAAGGAGGTAGC
>JBAZRQ010000518.1:0-2811 GCA_041662925.1 Nocardioides sp.
GGTCGCCCTCGCATGCATACATCGGTGTCTCCTGTTTGCTGGTTCCACCTTCAAATATCCCCGTTTCGCGAGGGGGCGGGCAGGGACGTTGGTCCCGTCGGTCCTGGGTCTTTCCCAGCCCGGCTTGGGATCGTGGGTCAGCCAGCAGTGCGGATGAGCTTCTTGTTGACGAACTCCTCGATGCCGTAGCGCCCGAGCTCACGGCCGAACCCCGATCGCTTGACGCCGCCGAACGGCGTCTCTGCCGCATCGAGCCCGACCCCGTTGATGTAGACCATGCCCGCGTCGATGCGGTCCGCCACACGCTGGGCCTGCTCGGCATCGTCGGTGAAGACGTAGGAACCCAGGCCGTACGGGGTGTCGTTGGCCTGTCGTACGGCGTCGTCCTCGTCGCTCGCCCGAAAGACCATCGCGACGGGACCGAAGAGCTCCTGGCGGTATGCCGGGTTGTCGACCCCGACCCCCGTGAGCACGCCGCTGGGGTGGAATGCGCCGGACCGGTGGCCGGCGCTCGCCAGCGAGGCGCCGGAGCTGACGGCGGCCTCGACCTGCTCGGCGAGGTTCGCTGCGGCACTCTCGGACACGAGCGGTGAGCCGGGCGACGCGGCCAGCAGGGCGTCGGTGAAACGGGCGGTGAACTGGTCGTACAGCTCGTCCACGACGATGAACCGCTTGCCGGCGTTGCAGGCCTGGCCGGTGTTCTCCATCCGGGCGGCCACGGCGGCCTGCACGGTGGCGTCGAGGTCGGCGGAGCCCAGCACGACGAACGGGTCGGAGCCGCCGAGCTCGAGCACGACCTTCTTGAGGTGGCGGCCGGCGATCTCGGCGACGGCCGCGCCCGCGCGCTCGGAACCCGTGAGCGAGACGCCTTGGACCCGGGGGTCGGCGATGATGCGCTCGACCTGCTCGTGCATCGCGTAGACGTTCACGTAGGCACCCGCCGGCAGCCCGGCGTCCAGGAAGAGCTGTTCCAGCAGGGCGGCCGAGCGCGGGCACTGCGGAGCGTGCTTGAGCACGATGGTGTTGCCCGCGGCCAGGTTGGGAGCGGCGAACCGGGCGACCTGGTAGGCGGGGAAGTTCCACGGCATGATCCCGAGCAGGACGCCGATCGGGCTGCGCCGGATCAGGGCGGTGCCCTCCCCGTCGGTGAGGTCGATCGGCTCGTCGGCGAGGAAGCCGGCCGCGTTGTCGGCGTAGTAGTCGTAGATATCGGCGGCGAAGTCGACCTCGCCCTCGGCGTCGCTGAGCGGCTTGCCCATCTCCTCCACCATGGCCGCCGCGAGCTCGGGGGTCCGCTCGCGGTGGAGCCGCGCGACCTCGCGCAGCAGTGCGGCCCGGTCCGCCACGGTCGACGTCCGTCCCCAGGTCGTGTACGCCGATGCGGCGGCGTCGACGGCGGCGGCGACCGAGGCGTCGTCGGCGCTCGGGAAGGTGGCCACGAGCTCTCCGGTGGCGGGGTTCAGGACGGCGTAGTCGGTCATGACGGTGCTCCTGTCAGCAGGGGGTTGAGTCGGTGGACCGGCGCAGGTCAGCGCACGGCCTCCACGTCGGAGGAGAGTCGCTGCGCGAGCCAGACGGGGATGGTGGAGAAGACGATGAGCACGACGGCCACGACGTTGACCACCGGGGCCTGGTTGGGCCGGAACATGTTGTTGAGGATCCAGATCGGCAGCGTGGTGGCGCCGTTGCCGGCGGTGAACGTGGTCACGATGATCTCGTCGAAGCTCAGGGCGAACGCGAGCATGCCGCCGGCCAGCAGCGCCGAGCGCATCTGCGGCAGCGTCACCAGTCGGAACGTCGTCAGCACGCCGGCGCCGAGGTCAGCCGAGGCGTCCTCGAGGCTGGTGCCCATGCGGCGCAGCCGGGCCTGCACGTTGTTGAACACCGTGACGATGCAGAAGGTGGCGTGCGCGACGACGATCGTCCACAGGGACAGGTCGACTCCGAGGATCGTGCGGAAGCCGTTGCTGAGCGCGATGCCGGTGACCACGCCCGGCAACGCGATCGGCAGGATCACCAGCAGGTTCACCGAGTGCTTGCCGAAGAACGAGTACCGCTGGAGGGCCAGCGCGAGGAGCGTACCCAGGACGAGCGCGATCGCGGTCGCCACCACCGCGACCTGGAGGCTGGTGACGAGGGCTTCCCTGGCCCCGACGCTCTGCGCGGCTCGGCGCCACCACTCGAGGGTGACACCGTCCAGGGGCCAGGTCATCGACTGGCTGGGGTTGACGGAGTTGGCGACCACGACCAGCAGCGGCAGGTAGATCAGCGCCAGTACGCCGAAGGTGAGGGCCGCCAGCGTGCGGCGCGCGGCGCGGCTGAGGTTCATCAGAGGTTCTCCAGGGCGCCAGTACGACGGATCGCGGTGAGGAGCACGAGCATCACCACGATCGGGATCATGGCGATCGCTGCGGCGAGCGGCAGGTTGTTGGCGGCACCGGCATTGACGAAGACGAGGTTGCCGAGCATCTGGTTGGCGCCGCCGACGATGTTGACGGTGATGTAGTCACCCATGGTCAGCGAGAAGGCGAAGATCGCCCCCGCCAGGATGCCCGGGACGAGGAGCGGCATGACGATGGAGCGCAGCACCATGCCGCTGGGGGCGCCGAGGTCCCCGGCCGCCTCGAGGAGCGAGTCCGGGACCCGCTCCAGGGCCGCGAAGACGGGCAGGATCACGTAGGGCAGCCAGATGTAGGCCTGGGTGATCACGACCGCGGTCAGCCCGTAGCCGGGCGACCCGAGCCCGGACCACTCGGCGAGGCCGCCCTCGGAGAGCACCACGCGCCAGGCGAACACTTTCACCAGGTAGCT
>JBAZRQ010000519.1:0-2803 GCA_041662925.1 Nocardioides sp.
GAGGTGGACGATCGCCTGCTTGGCGCCGCGGATGGCCTCGTAGGTGCGCTCGATGAGCTCCTCACGGGCCTGGGTCAGCACCTGGATCACCACGTCGTCGGGGATCAGGTCCTCCTCGATCAGCTGACGCACGAAGTCGAAGTCGGTCTGGCTGGCGCTGGGGAAGCCGACCTCGATCTCCTTGTAGCCCAGCTGCACCAGCAGCTTGAACATCGTGAGCTTGCGTGCGGGTGACATGGGGTCGATCAGGGCCTGGTTGCCGTCACGCAGGTCGACGGCGCACCAACGCGGCGCCGAGGTGATGGTCCGGTCCGGCCAGGTGCGGTCGCGCAGCACGACCGGGGTGAACGGCTCGTAGCGCCCGAACGGCATCGGGCTGGGCTGCTGGGGGTTGGTCTCGATCATGATGGTTGCTTCCTCGCGGTCAGGCTCTGGGGCGGCCGGTCGCACGCACTCACTCCGCAGCGAGGGGGTCCGGCTCTGGCTCAGACCTCGCTGCGGCAGCGAAGAAGCAGCTGTCGCGTCATGACAAGGGGACTCTACACGGTCGCGCGACCTCACCCCGACGGGTGGTTCTGGCGTCTCGCCGTTTGGTCCGCCGGGCCGAGGGGCAAACGGGAGTCACCTACCCCTGGGAGATCCTCCGTGCTGACACTCGAATGGCCACTGCTCCTGATCCTCGCGATCTCGCTCTGCGTGCTGCTGGGTGTCCTCGGGGGATACCTCTCCGCCCGAGTCGCCGTCATCGGCTCCGAGCGCCGGCTGAACCGCTCGCTGGCCAGCCGTCGCTGATCCCAATTCCTGAGAGCCCGTCGCATACCAGCGGGACCACGGGGCACCGGGGGGCATGACGCGCGACACCGGGGAGCGCATGACGTTCAGCCACCTGACCATCGAGTACGACGACCGCGTGCTGCGACCACGCCCGTGGACGGCGATGCAGTCGACGTGGGCAGCCGAGCTGATCCCCGCGTCCCCCGTCGGCCGGGTGCTCGAGCTCTGCGCGGGCGCCGGCCACATCGGGCTGCTGGCCGTGTCCCTCGCCAGCCGACCGCTGGTGTGCGTGGACCTCAACCCGGTCGCCTGCGCGCTCACCCGCCGCAACGCCGTGCGCGCCGGCCTCGAGGGCGACGTCGAGGTGCGCTGCGGCGACCTCGCGGCCGTCGTACCTCCGGGTGAGGAGTTCGGCGTCGTGATCGCCGACCCGCCCTGGGTGCTGGCCGCCGACACGGGCCGGTTCCCCGAGGACCCCCTGCTCGCCATCGACGGCGGCGAGGACGGCCTCTCGGTCGCCCGCGAGTGCCTGCGCGTGGCAGCGGGCAGCGTCGCCCCCGGCGGTCACGTGCTGATCCAGCTCGGGACCCAGGAGCAGGCCCGTCAGCTGGGCGCCGAGGCCATCGGCACGCCGCTCGGGCTGGTAGAGGTCCGCGACGGAGAGCGTGGCGTCGTCGCCCGGTTCGACCGCGTCCCGTAGGCCGCCGGACCGCCTCCTGGCCCCTTCACCCGGCGGGGTGTGTCGGTGGAGTCCCGTGTTCCGCCACTCTCGATGAACACGGACAAAGGGAGCCCATGACGATTTCCACACTCGGGCGCACAGTCCCGCGAGACGTACGAAGCAGTGAGACGGCGCGCATCTTCGCGCTGATCTCGGAGGCCAGCGAGGCCGAGCAGGAGGCCCTGCTCGAGCAGGTCGTGACCCTCAACATCCAGGTCGCGCACGCCATCGCCCGGCGCTACCAGAACCGCGGCGTGCCCGTCGAGGACCTCGAGCAGGTGGCCTGCCTGGCCCTGGTGCGGGCGGCCCGGCGCTTCGACCACACCCTGGAGCGCGACTTCCTCTCCTACGCGGTGCCGACGATGACCGGCGAGGTCAAGCGCTACTTCCGCGACCACGGCTGGACCATCCGCCCGCCGCGCCGGATCCAGGAGATCCAGTCACGCGTCATCGAGGCGCACAAGCAGGGCACCGAGCACGGCCGCTCGCCGACGCCGAGCGAGATCGCCGAGCGCCTGGACCTCAAGGTGGATGACGTCGTGGAGGCCCTCGGCGCCGGAGTCTGCTTCCAGCCGATCTCCATCGACCAGGCCGTCGAGGCCGACAGCCTCGAGTCGCTCAGCGACTTCCTCACCACCGACGACGAGGGCGCCCTCAACGCGGCGGAGGCCCGGGTGCTGCTCGCGCCGCTGCTGCGGCAGCTCGACCGCGACGAGCTGCGCCTGCTCGCCATGGCCTACGGCGAGGGCATGACCCAGCAGCAGATCGGCGACGCCATCGGGGTCACCCAGATGACCATCTCCCGCCGCCTCACGCGGATCCTCGCGAGGCTGCGCGGAGAGCTCGGCGCCCAACAGAACGCGGCCTGATCAGGCGCGTTCGTCCAGCAGCAGGGCCGCCCCGTTGAGGGCGGCCCAACCGAGCGTGATCGCCACGACCTTGGTGCGCAGCCCGCGGTCCGCGACCGACGCCGACAAGGTGGCGCAGTCGGTGAGGTCCATCGCGATCCGCAGGGCCACCGCGGTCCGCACGACGGCCGGCGAGCGCCCGGTGAGGGCGGCCAGGCTGATCGCCAGGTCCCGGCCGCCGTACGTGAAGGCGAGGTCGCGGTAGGCCGGCATCTCGGCGAGGTCCGCCTTCAGTGCCTGACCGAGGTGCTGGGGCTTGGCGAGGCAGTAGGCGCCGTACGCCGCCGAGGCGGCCGCGGTGACGCGGCTCGCGAGATAGGTCGTCATGACCGTCCGGTACCCATTCGGGCCGGCCGCACGTCAGCCGTCCAGCTGCCGGCCCGCGAGCCCGGGGCCCTTC
>JBAZRQ010000520.1:0-2798 GCA_041662925.1 Nocardioides sp.
CTTGACCGCGTCGACCGCGCCGGAGGCCTGGTCGGCCCCGCCGATGAAGACTGCGGAGGGCTCGCCGAGACGCTTGGCGATCGCGAGGAGCTCGTAGGTCGGCTTGCGGACCGCGCCGTCGACGTGGTCGATCAGAACCAGAACTTCAGACATCTCTCTCGCTCCTCAGATGAACTTCTTGGACGCGAGGAACTCGGTGAGCGCCGTGGCGCCCGAACCGTCCTCGTCCTTGACGATCTCGCCGGCCGTGCGCGGCGGGCGCTCGGTGGTGTCCTCGACCTGGGTCCAGGCGACCGACAGCCCGACGTCACCCGCGTCGACACCGAGGTCGCTCAGCGACCAGGTCTCGAGGGGCTTCTTCTTCGCGGCCATGATGCCCTTGAACGACGGGTATCGCGCCTCACCGGTCTGGTCGGTGACCGACAGCACCAGCGGCATGGTGCCGCCGATGACCTCGGTCGCGGTGTCGCCGTCACGCTTGACGCGCACCTGGTCACCCTGGGTCTCGACGACCGAGGCGAACGTGACCTGAGGCAGGTTGAGCCGCTCGGCGAGCATCGCCGGGACGACACTGCCCGCGGAGTCGGTGCTGGCCATGCCGCAGATCACGAGGTCCGGCGCGCCCTGGTCCTGCCCGAACTTCTCGACCGCCTTGGCGAGCACGAGCGAGGTCGCGGCGTAGTCGGAACCCGCGATCGCCTCGTCGGAGACGTGGATGCCCTCGTCGGCGCCCATCTGCAGGGCCTTGCGAACCGCGTCGACCGCCTTCTCGGGACCCACGCAGAGCGCGGTCACCTTGGTCTCCGCGGGGTTGTCGGACTTCTCCTTGATCTGGAGGGCCTGCTCGACGGCGTACTCGTCGAGCTCCGACAGGAGCCCGTCGACGCCTACGCGGTCAACGGTGTTGTCCGACTCGAAGCGCCGATCGGCGGTCGCGTCGGGGACATGCTTCACACAGACGACAATGTTCATGGTGGTGTGGCCGGGACGGCCCCTCCTGTGCACTCGTGAGGTCAAGGTGCATGACTGCCAGGACTCCTGGCGTGAGCAGGTTACCGTCGAGTCAGGTACGACGAAACACGGGTCCGCGGTCGACTACGTCACAGCGTGCGATGGGTCACGCGTGCTGCCGGCGGATCGGTCAGGGGCGGACCAGCCGGTCCACGAGCCGGCCGAGGACGAGGTAGACGACCGCACCGATGCCGTAGTTGAAGAGCGCGGTCGTGGTCTCGCCGTTCTCGCCGCCGAAGCGCTTGATCGGGTTGTCGAGGTCGAAGATCCCGAGGTCGACGCCGTCCGCGAGGTTCAGCACCAGCTCCACGAGCGGGTTGTCGGCCTCGGCCTCGACGGCGATCAGCAGCGCCGCCACGGCGAGCACCGACGCGCACGCCACGAAGAGCAGCCACAGCACTCTGGCCGCCACCACTCGAAGCCGTGCGCTGCTCGCCTTGCGTTGTGCCACTGGTTCACCGTCCCCCGAAAGATGCTTTGCCTGGACCGTTGTCGACGAAGGATTGCATACCGGTGGCCCGGTCCTCCGTGGCGAACAGTCCGGTGAACTGCAGACGCTCGTACTCGAGGCCGCTCGGAAGGTCGACCTCGAGCCCGCGGTCGATGCTCTCCTTGGCCGCCCGCACCGCGAGGGACGCGGCGCCGGAGAACTGGCGCGCCCACGCCACGGCCTCGTCGTACACCGACTCGGCCGGCACGACCCGGTCGACCAGCCCGATCGCGAGCGCCTCGTCGGCCTTCACGAAGCGCCCCGTGAAGATGATGTCCTTCGCCTTGCTCGGGCCGACCAGACGGCTCAGCCGCTGGGTGCCCCCGGCGCCCGGGATGATCCCGAGCAGCACCTCGGGCTGACCCAGCGTGGCGTTGTCGGCGGCGAACCTGACGTCCGCGGCCAGCGCGAGCTCGCACCCACCGCCCAGGGCGTAGCCGGTGATCGCGGCCACGACGGGCTTCGGGATCGCCGCGACGGCCGTGACGGCCGACTGCACGGAGCCTGAGAGCGCCACCATGTCGGCGTAGGAGAGGTCGACCATCTCCTTGACGTCGTTGCCGGCCGCGAAGACCCGCTCTCCGCCGTAGAGGACGACCGCCTTGACGTCGTCACGCTCGCTCGCCTCCGCGGCAGCAGCCCGCAGCTCGGCCTGAACCTGGACGCTGATCGCGTTCATCTTCGGCCGGTCCAGCCGGATCGTGCCTACGCCGTCAGCCACCTCGAGTCGTACGAACTCACCCATCGCGCTCACTCCTTCACTGCTGCCGGTCCGCGCCCGATGCGGACGTCGTGAGGACCCACCTTCTCGCATCGGCAAGAATGCGTGAGTGACCCCCGGCCTCTGGCGCAACCTCGGCGACCGGGCAGCGGTGTGGCCGGGGAGCAACCACCCGTTGGGCGCGACGTGGTCCCACGAGGCCACCAACTTCGCCGTCCATGCCCCGCGTGCCGATGCGGTCTGGGTCTGTCTGTTCGACGAGGACGGCGCCGAGAGCCGGCACGAGCTCACCGAGCAGTCGCTGGGGATCTGGCACGGCGCGATCCCCGGCGTACCGGTGGGCGCTCGCTACGGCTTCCGCGTGGACGGCACCTGGGACCCGGCCGCCGGCCTGCGCTTCAACCCGGCCAAGCTGCTGCTCGACCCGTTCGCACGGGCGGTGAGCGGCGAGGTCACGATCCACCCCGCGATCTACGGCTTCCGCGCGGACGACCCGGCGCAGCGCGAGCCGACCGACTCGGCGCCGTTCGTCCAGCGCGGCGTCGTCGTCACCGACGACTTCGACTGGGGCGACGA
>JBAZRQ010000521.1:0-2793 GCA_041662925.1 Nocardioides sp.
AGCTTCGGCAGCCGGTAACGAACCTCGAGCGCGGCGCCGACGTACCTCTTGGCCGAGTCGGTCGAGAAGCCCAGTGCGGCGCCGAGCTCCATCACGGCGAACTCCGAGACCCACGGGGCCCCGTCGCCGGCCAACGGGATGCCGTGGTCACCGAACGAGGCTTCACCCTCGTCGTCGGTCTGATGGATCACGCACCAGTCGATGACAGCGTGCAGCCGCTCCACCTCGACCGCGATCGCGGCCTTGGTGGTGTTGCGCATGACCTGGAGGAGGTCGGCGGGGCTGCTGGACATAGGACAAGTCAAGCACTGGGCACCGACACTGGGAGGGCGAGAATCCCCTGTATCCACTGGGGTTTCGTCACGAAATGATCACAATCGCAAGCCCTGTTCGCAAGGTGGTTTCGAGGCTCGCAAGCTCGCACCTCAACCACCGTAGGAGGCCCGCGCTTGTGCGGGCGGCGCGGCGAAGCCGTGCCGCCCGTGCGCCGCCCAAGCATCCCGGGAGAGGCTCGCAGTCAAGGACGCCGAAGGCGCCGCGAAGCGGGCGGAGCTCCTTGACGGCGAGACCCGGGATGCTAAGCGCGCGGGCCCACCAGCCCGCAAGACACAAGGGTTTCGAGGCTCGCAAGCTCGCACGTCGACCGTCGTCAGGCGACGCCGTCGGACAGCATCTGCGCCAACGCGGCGACGTCGCGGGAGGTGCCGACTGCGCGCTCGGGCGGGGCGGTGAAGATCACGGTGACGACGGCTCGGCCGTCGTCGGTCACGAAAGCGTTGGCGTTGCCGACCAGCCGGTCGACGGTCTCCACGGCTCCGTGGCAGCCGTCGTCCGCGGGGGCACCGGGGCGGATGGCGGTGCAGGCGAGCTCGAGCATGGTCGAGGTGCGCTCATCGGCGGCGCGTCCCTCCTCCTCGACGAGGGCGAGCACGGTGAGCGTGAGCCGTACGTCGCCAGAAGTGCTGGCCGCCTCGCACGCGGTGAGCACGTCGCGCTCGCCGGCGACCGTCTCCTGCGGCAGCAGGGTCAGCCCCCACGTGCCGGCCACCCCCGAGAGCGTGTCGTCGCAGAAGTCGGAGGCGACGCTGACCGCGCCGCGCGGCTCGGGCTCGGCGAAGGCCAGGGTGCCTCCGACCACCGCCGCCGCGCCCACGGCGAAGCCGAGGCCACCGACGATCACCCTGACTGGCGTGTTCACCACACCACCTCGGCGGCCGTGACCAGCCCGGCCAGGCCCTCGTGCAGGGTGTCGATGTCGGTGAGGTCGAGCTGGAGGACCCGGATCTCGACCAGGTTGTTCTCGGCGGTCAGGACGGCGACCTCGGAGATACCCTGCCCGGCTGCCGGCGTACGGGCGCAGGTCCGGGTCGAGCGCGGCAGCCACTTCGGGGACCGCTCGACACTCGAGCTGTCGTCGGCCAACAGGCCGCACGCGATCTCGAAGGACTGTCGGGCCGCGACGGGGAGGTCCGCGGCCTTGCCGCCGGTGAGCAGCGGCCGCCGCGAGACCAGGATGTCGCGCGAGCCCAGGCGTACCTCGCACTCGTTGCGCCCGGTCAGCAGCGGCTGCGCCACGATGCCGAGCGTCTCCATGGCATCGTCCGGGACCGCGGTCGCGCACTGACGCGCCGACACGTCCTCGGTGAGGACCGCCGCGGACAGGGCAGCTTCGTCGCGCTGTTCGACCAGGGTCATGGCCACCCCGGACGTCGCTGCCCCCAGTACGACGCCCACCCCCGCGAGGGCGAACAGATTCACGTTCGCGATCGTCCCACACCCGGCCCGGAGGCACGTCGGCAACGGTGCGGCAGACTGGGCGGATGCACGCCGAGGTGATCGTCCTGGCCGGCCCCTCGGGAGCCGGCAAGTCACGGCTCGCCGAGCGGATGGGGCTCCCCGTGCTGAGGCTCGACGACTTCTACAAGTCCGCCGGCGACCCCACCCTCCCGCTGATCACCACCGGCGCCAACGCCGGCCTGGTCGACTGGGACCACCCTGACTCCTGGCACCCTGACGACGCTGTCGCGGCGGTCCGGGCCCTGTGCGAGACCGGCCACGCGGAGGTGCCGATCTACGACATCGCGCACGACGGCCGCTGCGGCTGGCAGAGCCTCCACCTCGGCGACCACCCGCTGTACGTCGCGGAGGGGATCTTCGCGCAGGAGATCGTGCCGCGCCTGCGCGAGGAGGGGTGGCTGGCGGCGGCCTACTGCGTGCGGCAGCACCCCGCGGTGACGTTCTGGCGGCGGCTCAACCGCGACCTGCGCGAGCACCGCAAGCCCCCGCTCGTCCTGCTGACCCGCGGCCTGGGCCTGGCCCGCGCCCAGCGGGGCGTGGTGGCCGACGCCGTGGCGAAGGGGTGCACCCCCGCCTCCCCCGACGAGGTCGTGGCAGCCGTCGAGGGGCTCGGCTCCGAAGCACTGAGGTGATCGCGCCCGACGGACTGCCCTGGGGCCGGCTGCGCCAGCCGGACCAGCTCTCCTGCGGTGCCTCCACGCTCGTGGTCGCCCGGATGCTCGCCGACGAGGTGTACGCCGAGCGGGCGCTGCCCCGCTTCGCCGACGAGGTCCTCACCACCCACCGCGAGGTCGTGGGCTGGTGGCCCCGCGCGCTCGGGACGCCCCCGTGGGCACTGCTGCGCCACCTGCCGGGCCGCCACCGGCTGGTCACCCGGCCGTCGTTCGACCGGGTGCTGGCCGCGGCCGCCCACGACCCCGTGGCCGTCTACGTGGGCAACCGCCTGCTGCCGCGCCACGTGGTGCTCGTCGTGGCCGCCGCGCCGGAGGCGTGGGT
>JBAZRQ010000522.1:0-2792 GCA_041662925.1 Nocardioides sp.
GAGCAGGCCGGCGTGGGTCAGCCGCTCCTGCACCTTGGAGACCGAGGAGTTGAGGGGCACCAGCATCGGCAGGGCGTGGGTCAGGTGGGGAGCGGTGACCTCCATCAGGATGCCGCGCTCGATCGCGCTCTCGCGGGCGACGCCGACCTGCCCCTGGGCGAGGTAGCGCAGCCCGCCGTGCACCAGCTTGGAGGACCAGCGCGACGTGCCGAACGCGAGGTCGTGGGCGTCGACGGCGAGCACGGTCAGGCCGCGGGTGACGGCGTCGAGCGCGACGCCGGCGCCGGTGACACCGAGGCCGATGACGACCACATCGACGTCGGTGGGGGCCTCCGCGAGGCCTGGGGTGATCACGGTCGGGGTGCGTGGGGTGACAGTCATGGCTGCAGCGTCCTGGTGAGCAGGGTGGCCAGCTCGGCGTCGAGCTCGGCCTCGGAGACCTCGTCGTCGACCATCGTGTGGGCCGACAGGACGAAGCCGTGGGCGGCGAGCAGCAGCCCGCGCGCGAGGGCGACGGGGTTGCCGTCGCGTACGTCGCCGGTGGCCTGGCCGGCGCGGATCGCGTCGGCGGTGATGGCCAAGATCAGCTCCTGCGACCGGCCGCGGCGCGAGAGCACGTAGGGGAGGATCAGCTCGGGGTCGAGCTCGATGATGCGCAGGAAGAGCTCGTTGTCGCGCAGCTGGCGCACGGTCCCGACGATGCCCTCGACCATCCGCTCGACGGCGCCCAGGCCGGGGTCCTCGGCCGCGACCGCGGCCTGGATGACGCCGGTCCACTCGCGGGTCATCAGGTCGCCGAGCAGGGTCTGCATGTCCGACCAGCTGCGGTAGATCGTCATCCGCGAGACCCCGGCCCGGCGGGCGACCTCGGTGAGCGTCGTACGGCGCCAGCCGACGTCGAGGATGCAGTCGCGCGCCGCGTCGAGGTAGGAGTCGCCCACGTGGGTGACCGGGCCCTGCTGGTCGCCCGCTCGAGGGTTGTTACGAAGTGACGACATGTGTCACACTGTAACACATGACCGAATCCGCGCAGCACGAGATGCACCCCACCCGGTGGGGCAACCCCGACGCCGCCAGCGACCTGCCCGAGTCCGTCCGCGGCCTGATCGAGATGGTGTTCGGCCTCGACGAGCGCCCGACCGCCGTGGCTGCGGCGCTGCCCGCGCCCGGCATCGCCCCGGAGCTGGTCGAGGTGCTGCGGGGGATGCTCGGGGAGGGCAACGTGCTCACCGACGACGACGCCCGCCGCCTGCGCACCCGCGGCAAGTCGACGCCCGACCTGCTGCGCGCCCGCGCCGGCGACCTGAGCGACGCCCCGGACGTCGTCGTGCGGCCCGAGAGTCACGAGCAGGTCCAGGCCGTCCTCGACTACGCGGTCGAGCACCACCTGGCGGTCGTCCCGTTCGGTGGCGGCACCTGCGTCACCGGCGGCCTGGTCGCGCGGCGCGAGGGCTACGCCGGGCTGATCTCCCTCGACCTGGTCCGGATGAAGCGGCTGCTCGCGGTCGACCACGAGTCGATGACCGCGACCCTCGAGCCGGGGCTGCGCGGCCCCGAGGCCGAGTCGCTGCTCGCCGCGGAAGGCCTCACCCTCGGCCACTACCCGCAGTCGTTCGAGTACGCCACCATCGGCGGCTTCGCCGCCACCCGCTCCAGCGGCCAGTCGAGCGCCGGCTACGGGCGCTTCGACGCGCTCGTGGTGGGGCTCCGGGTCGCCACGCCGCGCGGCGAGCTGCGGCTCGGTACGTCGCCGGCCAACGCGGCCGGCCCCGACCTGCGCCAGCTCTTCCTCGGCTCCGAGGGCGCGTTCGGCGTGCTCACCGAGGTGACCGTGCGGGTGCGCAAGCTCCCCGCCGAGAAGATCTACGAGGGCTGGCACTGGCCGTCCTTCGACGCCGGTGCCGACGCGATGCGCACGCTCGCCCAGTCCGGCCTGCTGCCCACCGTGCTGCGGCTCTCCGACGAGGCCGAGACCGGGCTCAACCTGGCCCGCCCCGACGAGATCGGCGCTGGCTCGGCAGGCGGCTGCATGATGATCACCGGCTACGAGGGCGAGCCGGCGGCCAACGCCGCCAAGCGCGCCGCGGTCACCAGCCTGTTCGAGAGCCTCGGCGGGGCCTGCCTCGGCGAGGAGCCGGGCCGCGCGTGGGCGCACGGCCGCTTCCAGGCGCCCTACCTCCGTGACTCGCTGCTCGACGTCGGCGTCCTGGTCGAGACCCTCGAGACCGCGACCTTCTGGTCCAACCGTGACCGGCTCTACCGCTCGGTCAAGGAGGCGCTCGAGAAGTCACTCGGGGAAGGCACGATCGTGCTGTGCCACGTCTCGCACGTCTACGAGACCGGCTGCTCGCTCTACTACACCGTCGCAGCCAAGGAGTCGGCCGACCCGCTGCCGCAGTGGCTGACGGCCAAGGCCGCGGCGTGCGAGGCGATGATGGAGGCCGGTGCGACGATTACGCACCACCACGCGGTCGGCACCGACCACAAGCCGTGGCTCACCCGCGAGATCGGTGAGCTCGGCGGCTCGGTACTCCGTGCGGTCAAGGCCGACCTGGATCCGACGGGGATCCTCAACCCGGGGGTGCTGATCCCATGACCCGTTCCTTCTCGTTCCTGGTCAACCCCGCCTCCGGCGGCGGCGCCGCCCCAGAGGCCGTGGTCCCGGTCGCCCAGCAGCTCCGCTCGGCCGGCGCCACCGTCGACGTGACCTACTCGCCCGGCCCCAAGGCCATGGACGCGCTCGTCGAGGCCGCGGTCGCCCGCGGCGACGTGGTGGTCTCCGTGGGTGGCGA
>JBAZRQ010000523.1:0-2791 GCA_041662925.1 Nocardioides sp.
GCACCGCCGACTGGGCGAGGTGGCCATGCAGGTCCGCGGCCAGGCCGGCCTGCTCGCCCGCGCCTCGGGCACGCCGTACGACCTCGACGAGTGGCAACGACTCTTCCTCTTCTCCCGCGCCGACACCATCTACGGCGGCAGCGACGAGGTCCAGAAGAACATCCTCGCCGAGCGTGTGCTCGGCCTTCCCAAGGAGGCCCGCGGATGACCGCTGCGCCAAGCCAGAGCCGACCCGAGCAGCCCACCCCCGACTACGTCCCCGGCCACGACCTGCTCGCCGGCAAGGTGGTCGTCGTGACCGCCGCCGCGGGCGCCGGCATCGGCGCGGCCGTCGTACGGCGGGTGCTCGAGGAGGGTGCCAAGGCCGTGGTGTTCAGCGACACCCACGCGCGCCGGCTGGCCGAGGCGGAGGCCGTCCTGGCCGAGGAGTTCGGCGCCGAGCGGGTGCGCCAGCTGGTCTGCGACGTGACCGACGAGGCCCAGGTGGCCGCGCTGCTCGACGTCGCCGACGAGCTCGGCGGGGTCGACATCATGATCAACAACGCCGGCCTCGGCGGCACCGCCAACGTCCTCGAGATGACCGACGAGCAGTGGCTCAAGGTCCTCGACATCACCCTGACCGGCACGTTCCGCTGCGTGCGCGCGGCCGGGCAGCGCTTCGTGGCCTCCGGCAAGAAGGGCGTGATCATCAACAACGCCTCGGTGATCGGCTGGCGCGCCCAGGAGGGGCAGGCCCACTACGCCGCGGCCAAGGCGGGCGTGATGGCGCTGACCCGCTGCGCCGCGCTCGACCTGGCGCCGCACGGCATCCGGGTCAACGCGGTCTCGCCGAGCCTGGCCATGCACCCGTTCCTCGCCAAGGTCACCTCCGACGAGCTGCTGCACGAGCTCAAGCAGCGTGAGGCGTTCGGCCGGGCCGCGGAGCCGTGGGAGGTGGCCAACGTGATGGTGATGCTGGCCAGCGACTACGCGTCGTACATGACCGGCGAGGTCGTCGCCGTGAGCAGTCAGCAAGCGTGATGACGGCCAAGGCCGAGGAGCCCGTCAACAACCGGCGTGCCGAGCTGCTGCGGATCGCGGCCGGGCTCTTCGCGGAGAAGGGCTTCAAGAACACCACGGTGCGCGACATCGCCGACGCCTCCGGGATCCAGTCGGGCAGCCTCTACCACCACTTCGACTCCAAGGAGTCGATGGTCGACGAGATCCTGTCGAGCTTCCAGGAGGAGCTGTTCGGCTCCTACGACGAGATCCTCAACAGCTCGGACGACGCCCGCACCAAGCTCGAGCGCGCCGTGCGCGTCTCGTTCGAGGCGATCGACCGGCACCGCCACGAGGTCGCGATCTTCCAGAACGAGGCCGACTACCTCGGCGGCTTCGACCGGTTCGCCTACCTCGCGGAGCGCAACGCCCAGTCGCGCGCCGTCTGGATCACGCTGCTCGACGACGGCGTGCGGTCCGGCGTACTCCGCTCCGACCTCGACATCGAGCTCACCTACCGCTTCATCCGCGACACCGTGTGGGTGGCCGTCCGGTGGTACCGCCCCGGCGGGTCCCTGACCCACGAGCACATCGCAGACCAGTACCTCACCATCCTCCTAGACGGGATCTCTCATGCCTGAGGCATTCATCATCGACGCCGTCCGTACGCCGGTCGGCAAGCGCGGCGGGGCCCTTGCGGCCATGCACTCGGCCGACCTCGCCGCCCACACGATCGGCGCGCTGATGCGCCGTACGGGCGTCGACCCCGGAGCCGTCGACGACGTGATTCTCGGCTGCTGCGACACGATCGGCTCGCAGGCCGGTGACATCGCGCGCTCGGCATGGCTGGTCGCGGGCCTGCCCGACCACGTGCCCGGAGTGACCATCGACCGGCAGTGCGGCTCGTCGCAGCAGGCCGTGCACTTCGCGGCGCAGGGCGTCATGTCCGGCACCCAGGACCTCGTGGTCGCCGGGGGAGTGCAGAACATGAGCGCGATCCCGATCTCGGCGGCGATGATCGTCGCTCAGCAGTACGGCTTCACCACGCCGTTCGCGGAGTCCCCGGGCTGGGCGGCCCGCTACGGCGACGTCGAGGTCTCGCAGTTCAACTCGGCGCAGATGATCGCCGAGAAGTGGGACATCTCCCGCGAGGAGATGGAGGAGTTCGCGCTGGCCTCCCACACCCGGGCGCGCACCGCGATCGCCGAGGGGCGCTTCGAGCGCGAGATCGAGCCGGTGGCCCTGCCGGATGGACAGAGCTTCTCCGTCGACCAGTGCCCGCGCGACACGTCGCTCGAGAAGATGGCCGGCCTGGAGCCGCTGGCGCCGGGCGGCCGGATCACCGCCGCCGTCGCCTCACAGATCTGCGACGCCTCGACCGCCATGCTGATCGCCTCCGAGGCCGCGGTCGCGGAGCACAACCTGACGCCGCGGGCCCGCGTCCACCACCTCTCGGTGCGGGGCGACGACCCGATCTGGATGCTGACCGGCCCGATCCGCGCCACCGCGCACGCGCTGAAGAAGACCGGCCTCGCGATCGAGGACATCGACCTCTTCGAGTGCAACGAGGCGTTCGCGTCCGTCGTACTCGCGTGGATGAAGGAGACCGGCGCCCCGCACGACAAGGTCAACGTCAACGGCGGCGGCATCGCCCTCGGCCACCCGATCGGTGCCACCGGCACCCGCCTGATGACCACGCTGCTCAACGAGCTCGAGCGCACCGGCGGCCGCTACGGCCTGCAGACGATGTGCGAGGGCGGCGGCCAGGCCAACGTCACCATCATCGAGAGGCTCTAACGGTTCACGCCTGGCC
>JBAZRQ010000524.1:0-2791 GCA_041662925.1 Nocardioides sp.
ACCCCATGGCTCCGCTCAGGTCCAGTGTCTTCCACTGTGGCGCCTACGCGTCACCGGCGGCGAGCCGATGAGCGTCGGGGGCGACGTGCAGGTGGCCCGTCAGCACGCCCTGGGTGACCTGCCCCGGCGTACGGCGGCGCGGGTGCCGGGCAAGGCGGCGATCATCGACGGTGACACCACGCTGACCTTCGCGGAGCTGGACGCGACGGTCGACCGGGTCGCGGCGGCCTTGGCGGAGGCCGGCCTCGGCAAGGGCGACCGGCTCGCACTGCTGAGCCACAACTGCTGGCAGTTCGCGGTGCTGAACTTCGCGACGGCTCGGGTCGGGGTGGTGCTGGTGCCGATCAACTTCATGCTCGGCGGCGACGAGATCGCCTTCATCCTCGACCACAGCGGCGCCTCCGCCTTCGTGGTGGAGGACGGCCTGCTCGACGAGGCAGGCCGCGCGCTCGACGGCCTCGACCACGAGATCGCGTTGCGGGCCGTGGTCAGGATGGCCGGGGGCGACGTACCCGACGGTTGGGTCGACGTCCAGGACTGGTGCGACCACGACGGAATGCCGCCGGTGGTGTCGGTCTCCGACGACGACCCGGTGCGGATGATGTTCACCTCCGGCACGGAGTCGCGACCAAAGGGGGCGTTGCTCAGCAGCCGGGCGCTGATGTGGCAGTACGTCTCCTGCGTCGTCGACGGCTCGATGAGCGCCGACGACGTGGAGCTGCACACGCTGCCGCTCTACCACTGCGCCCAGCTCGACTGCTTCCTCGGCGTCGACGTCTACCTCGGGGCGACATCGGTGATCCTGCCCGGCCCCGACCCCGCCGCCGTCCTCGCCGCGATCGAGCAGCACCGGGTCACGAAGTACTTCGCACCCCCGACGGTGTGGATCGGGCTGCTGCGCGCGCCGGGGTTCGCTGAGGCTGACCTGTCGTCGCTTCGCAAGGGCTACTACGGCGCCTCGCCGATGCCGGTGGAGATCCTCAAGGAGATGCGGGAGCGGCTGCCGGACGTGGACCTCTGGAACTTCTACGGCCAGACCGAGATGTCGCCGCTGGCCACGATCCTGGGTCCCGACCAGCAGCTGACGCACGCAGGGTCGGCCGGGCGGGCCGCCCTCAACGTCGAGACGCGCATCGTCGACGACGCGGACCTCCCGGTCGCGGCCGGCACGGTAGGAGAGATCGTCCACCGCTCGCCGCACGCGACGTTGGGCTACTACCGCGACGACGACAAGACCGCCGACGCCTTCCGCGGCGGCTGGTTCCACTCCGGCGACCTCGGCTACCTCGACGCGGAGGGCCTGCTCTACGTCGTGGACCGCAAGAAGGACATGATCAAGACCGGAGGCGAGAACGTCGCCAGCCGCGAGGTCGAAGAGGCGATCTACACCCTGGCCGGGGTCGCGGAGGTCGCCGTGTTCGCGGTCAGCCACCCCCGCTGGGTCGAGGCGGTCACCGCTGTCGTCGTGCCCAAGGAGGGGGTCGCGCTGAGCTCCGAGGAGGTCATCACCCACGCTCGTTCGGTGCTGGCCGGCTACAAGGTCCCGAAGTACGTCGTCGTGGCCGAGGCACTGCCGAAGAACCCCAGCGGCAAGATCCTCAAGCGGCAGCTACGCGACGAGCACGCCGACCTGGGGGCCTCCAGCGACTGACCACCCCGCCCGGTGACCCGCCCAGCGACCGGCGTCAGGCGTCGAAGTCGACGGTGACGCAGTCGCTGACCGGGTAGGACTGGCAGGTCAGCACGAAGCCGGCGTCGACCTCCGCGGCCTCGAGCGCGTAGTTGCGGCGCATCTCGACCTCCCCGTCGCGGACCAGGGCACGGCAGGTGCCGCAGACCCCGCCCTTACAGGCGAAGGGCAGGTCCGAGCGGCTGGCCTGGGCGCCGTCGAGGACCGTCGCGGCGCGCGACATCGGCACCACCGCCGAGAGGCCGTCCAGCACCACGGTCACGTCGCTGGTCTCGCCGTCGACGACCGGGACCAGCCGGTGCAGCTCGGGCGGCGGCTCGTCGACGTAGAACAGCTCGGCGTGCACGCGGTCGGCCGGGACCCCGAGCTCTGCGCACACCTCGCGGGCGTCGTCGATCATCGCGAGCGGGCCGCACAGCCAGACGTGGTCGACCCCGTCGATCGGCACCAGCACCGACAGGAGTCGCCGCAGCCGGTCGGCGTCGAGGCGGCCGGAGAACAGCTCGACGTCACGCGGCTCGCGGCTGAGCACGTGCACGAGCTGGAGCCGGGGACCGTAGCGGTTCTTGAGGTCCCCGAGCTCCTCGGCGAACATCACCGACCCGCTGGTGCGGTTGCCGTAGAGCAGGGCGACCTCGGCGTCCGGGTGCCCGGCGAGAGCGGTGCTCGCGATCGAGAGCATCGGCGTGATGCCGGAGCCGGCGGCGATGCACAGGTGCCGGCCGGCGGCCGTGGGGTCGACCCGGAAGCTCCCGGTGGGCGTCTGTACGTCGATCCGGTCACCGGGCCGGACCTGGCGCACCAGCCAGGAGGAGAACAGGCCACCGGGGATCTCGCGCACGCCGATGCGCGGGCGCTGCCCGGCGGGGGCGCAGATCGAGTAGGACCGGCGGTGCTCCTGCCCGTCGACGTAGCGGCGCAGGGTGAGCGACTGCCCGGCGCGGAAGTCGAACGCGTCGACCAGCTCGGGCGGCACGTCGAACGTGACGGCCGCGGCGTCGTCGCACAGCCGCTCGACGGCCACGACGGTCAGGGTGTGGAAGACCGGCACGGAGCGGCTGCTGGCCCGTGCGGCACCCGGCGACGGGGCGCTGACGGTCA
>JBAZRQ010000525.1:0-2790 GCA_041662925.1 Nocardioides sp.
GTCGGCGACGTCGAAGAACATGTCGAAGCCGTCGACCACGAGGTGCTCGCACACGGTGTCGGGCGCGCAGTCCGTGGCGGCCTCGGCCACGACCGGGCTCAACGCCAGCACGCGCGTCGCGGCGGCCAGCGCCTGCGGCGTCGGGGCCGACACCAGGATCTCCTGGTCGGTGCCCCAGACCAGGGTCCGGTTGCCGCCGGCCAGGGACCGACAGTCCACGGTGAGGTCGTCGCGACACGTCCAGCCGGCGCGGGTGAGCCCGCGCTTGAGCAGCTCGACCTCGAGCTGCCTGAGGTAGGGGAGGCCCGGCCCGCCGATCGCAACGCCGGTGCCGACCGTCGAGACGCACTGACGCAGCACGATGCCCTCGACGGCGGGAAGCTCCGGCAGCAGGTCGGGTGAGCCCACCTCGCCGAGGAAGGTCCCCGACATGGCGGCGACCACGCCCGCCTCGGGCCCGCAGTAGACGAGCCGCGTGACGGTCGCCCCGTCGGGCGTGCTGGAGATCTGCACGGTGTCGTGGGTGGCGTCGGGGTAGGCGCCGGGCCGCGTGCACGCGACGTACCTGTCGGTCTCGGGTACGGCGTCGCGGCAGGTGTAGCCGAGGTCCTCCACCTGCGCGACGAACGCGTCCCGCTCCTCCCCGGTGAGGGCGACCGTGACCGGCCGGTCGGGCTGGTCGGGCTCCTCGTCCGCCGTGCAGCCGGTGATGAGCACGAGCGCGGTCGCGCAGAGCAGGGCCGGCAGGGAGCGCATGACCGGGATCCTGCCGTATGGCCCACCCGCCCAAACCCCGGGCGGGGCATGGTTGGGTTGGCACGTGGAGTTCAACTCGGCGGCAGGCGAGCAGAAGTACGCCGCACTCGTCCGCGTCGCCGCCGAGACCGTGGTCGGGCTCGACTTCGACGGCACGCTGTCGCCGATCGTGGACGACCCGGCGTCGGCGCACATCCATCCCGACGCCCCCGAGGTGCTGCTCGAGCTGGCCCTCCAGGTGGCCGCGGTCGCCGTCATCACCGGCCGCCCGGCGCGGGCGGCGCTCGACCTGGGTGGGCTCGAGGAGGTCGGCAACGCGATCGGTGACGCGGGCAAGGAGCTCTACCTCTTCGGCCAGTACGGCAACGAGCGCTGGAGCTCGACCAACCGGCGGGTGATCGGTCCCCGGCCGCCCGTGGGGCTGGCCACCTTCGAGCGTGAGCTCCCGCGGCTGCTACGCCGCCTCGACGCCGCCGACGCCTACGTCGAGGACAAGGTGCTGTCGGTCGCGATCCACACCCGGCGGCTCGCCGACCCCGAGGCCGCCTTCACCCGGCTGCTCCCCGAGCTGGAGGCCCTGGCCGCGCGCCACGACCTGGTGATCGAGCCGGGGCGCAACGTCGTCGAGGTGCGCTCACCCGGGGTCCACAAGGGGCTGGTCGTCGAGCGCCTCGCGCAGGAGCTCCACGCCGGTGGCTTCATGTTCGCCGGTGACGACCTGGGCGACCTCGAGGCCTTCGACGCCGTGGACGCCCTGGCCAAGGACGGGCTGCCGACGCTGCTGGTGTGCTCGGCCTCCGACGAGGAGAGTGCCCTGGTCGCGCGCGCCGACGTCGTCGTCCACGGTCCGAAGGGCGTGCTCGACCTGCTGCGACAACTCGCGGCCGACGCCCGTGACCTACGGGCCTAGCGCCTGACGGTCACCGTGCCCTGGGCGCGAGAACCGCTGAGCGTGGTGCGCAGGTCAGGCCGCGGTGTGAAGACCGCCCGGTAGGTGTGCCGGCCCGGGGTGGCCTTGATGACCTCGTGTCCGACCCGACCCGCGGGCAGGTTCTTGAACACCGCGACGACCTTGTTGGTGGCGGTGTCCCTGACGGTGATCGTGCCGGTGGACTTCTTGGGGTAGTAGACGCCGTAGAAGGTCTCGACCAGGACCTCGCGCCGCTTGGTCGAGGTCAGGTAGAGAAAGGTCATGCTCACGTGCTTCTTCTTGGACAGTACGGCGGTCGCCCGGTCGGACGAGCCGGCCCAGGTCGGTCCGGCCGCCAGGGTGGCGGTCACGTCGTAGCTGCCCATGGCCAGCCCCCCGACGTCGACGACCGCCTCGTAGGCGTGTCTCCTGCCGGTCCAGCCGTCGAGCCCGATGAACCTCCCCCGCTCCCCGACCACGGGGGGATGCCCGGCGATCTCGAAGAGCACCTGGTCCTGATCCTCCACACCGTCGACGACGGCGGAGAGCCGCAGGACCCCGCCGCCGAGATCCTCGGTGCTGAGCACGATCTCGGTGGGGTGGCCAGCCACCACGGTTGTGCCCGCGCCCTCGGACGGGGCCCACAGCTCGGGGATCGCGGGCAGGTACGTGACCCTCCACGTGGTCTCGCCCGAGGTCGAGGCCATCCAGTCGAAGACCGCGGTGCCGCCCGAGAGGGAATGGTCAAGCAGCCAGTTGCCCTGCGCGTCGTACACCTGGATCGTCCCCTCCGGCGTCGGGCCGTCGGCGGTGGTGACCGTGACCTCGGCGTGGACCGTCATCGGGTCCGGCGCCGTCATCACGACGGACGTGGTGGTGGCGGCCGGTTCTGCCAGCCGGTCGGGGGCGGCCGAGGCGGCGCCCGAGGTGGCGGTCGCGAGCCCGAGCATGCCGGCGAAGAGCAGCAGCGCGGCGGTGAGGGCGGTGAGGCGGGTGCGGGTGGTCGACATGGCGTCCTTCGAGACGGGCGGGATCGGCGTCTGAGCACGCGGACGGCCGTGGTCCTCGCCCCCGCGGCCCCCAGTAGAACCCGCGCCGACGATCCGCGTGGGGTTTTTGGGGAC
>JBAZRQ010000526.1:0-2786 GCA_041662925.1 Nocardioides sp.
AGCAGCGCCACCCCGGCGGTGACCACGAAGCCGTCACCCTCCATCTGGTGTGCCGTCATGGACTCGACCATCGAGCTGGGCGCGGCGAAGAGACTGGCGATGTGGTGCAGCGGCGTGAAGAAGCCGTCGTCCTTCAGGTACGACGCAACCATCGCGTACATGCCCATCGCCACCGAGGCGACGACTCCGGCGCCGGCGCCGTGGACGGCGCCCGTGGCCAGGCTGGTGCGGGGAGTGGCTCGGACAGCTGTGGTGCTCATGGTTGACCTCCGTGGTCGTTCGTTGGTGTGAGGACAGGTTGTCCCGGGAGGCCGGGCCCGGTCCGTGAGCGTCCTTACACAAACGCGCAGTGGTCCGTCATCGAGGGTCCTGGGATGCCGGGCGGACCTCGACACCGTTCCAGAAGGCCACGTGGCCCTTGATCTTGCGGGCGAGGAACGACGGCTTGGGGTAGGTCCAGGCCGCGTCGGGGTTGACCACCCCGTCCACCTCGACCGTGTAGTAGCCGGCCTTCCCCTTCCACGGGCAGACGCTCGTCGTGGAGCTGGGACGGAAGTGCTCGCGGCGCAGCGACTCCTCCGGGAAGTAGTGGTTGCCCTCGACGACGACGGTGTCGTCGCTCTCGGCGATCACGGTGTCCTGGAACACGGCCTGCATCTTCATGGTGGTTCTCCTTCTCATGGGTGGGCACTCATCAGTGGGCACCGGCGCGACGTTCGGCCTCGGCCCGGATGGTGGCGAACGACGTCCTGACCGCACCCACCCAGCTCCGTTCCACGAGGTCGCCCCAACGCTCACCGAGCGCACCGAGGTCGGTGCCCATCTCGCCGGTGTAGGTCAGACGTGTACCGCGGTCGGTCCCCTCGAGCTCGAAGGTCTCCGCGACGTGCGGCACCGGCCCCCGGACCAGGCGGAAACCCATCCGGACCGGCGGCTCGAAGGTCACGGTCTCGACCGTCACGGCGACCAGGCCGCCGCCGACGGGGGTGCGGTGGGCGGCGAGCACCATGCCCTCCCCGCGCTCGAGGATGTCGACCTTCTCCCGCATCGCGCGCGGTCGGCGCTCGGCGTAGGGAGCCGCAGCGACGGCGTAGACCACCTCGCGGGCAGCGGCGATCTCGACGACGAGCGGTCCGAGCGGTCGGGTACGCCGACCGGCACCGAGGTCGAGGAAGACGCGGCCGGTGACCAGGCCGACGTACGCGCCGCCGGCCGCGGCGCCGAGGGCACCGGCGGAGCCGAGCGCCAGGGCGAGCCGGCTCATCGTTTCTCGCCCACCAGCAGCACGTAGTCGAGGACTCCGTCACGGATCGCGGCCTGCACCATCGCGAGCACCGGCCCGGCGCGCGTCAGGTCGATGCCGAGCTCCTCGAGCCGGCCGGGGCTGGTCATCCGCACCAGCTCCAGCCGGGCGCCGACCTGACGCACCAGTTGCTCGAGTGCGTCGGTGTGGCGCTCGACGGCGGTGACGCGGAGCCCGGCACCCGCGAGGATCGAGCGGTACTCCTCGACCGGACGGGCGTCGGCGACGCAGGCCACCCATGCGGCGATGCCCGTCAGCTCCGGCGGGAGCCGCCGGGGGTCCGCCGTGATGTCGGTGAGGCCGACTCGGCCGCCGGGACGCAGCACCCGCGCCATCTCCGCGGCGGCGGTGACCTTGTCGGGGAACGTGCAGAGGGCGCACTCGCAGACGACCGCGTCGTAGGCGGCGTCGGGCAACGGCAGTGCCTCCGCGTCGCCATGGTGGAAGCGTGCTCGGCCGGAGAGGCCCAGGGCCTGGGCGGCGCCACTCGCCAGCGCGACGTTGGCCGCGGAGAGGTCGACCCCGTCGACGTCCGCGCCGTACTCCTGCGCCGCGAGCAAGCTGGTGGTGCCGATGCCCGAGGCGACGTCGACCAGCCGGTCGCCCGGCCCCGCCTCGATGGTGTCGAGGAGCCGGCGGGTGAGCCGGAGACCGCCCGGGTGGTACGACGGACCCAGCAGGAGCGCGACCACGTCCGAGGAGTACCCCGTCGCACAGCAAGCCTTGAGCGTGGCCGCGTCGGCGGCGGGGTGGGCGGTCATCGCGGCACCTGTCGGCTGCCGTAGGGCGTCGGGGTCAGCAGCGGCTGCAGCGGCGTCGCGTTGGGCACGACGTCGGCGACCTCGACCCCGGACATCTGCGCCCTGACCTGTTCGCGGTAGCCGACGGAGTTGTAGGCGCAGAACGGGATCAGCCGCCCGTCAGGGGTGATCTCCTCGACACAGCACTTCATCAGCTGGCGCACGTTGAGCGTGTAGGGGTCGAGGAAGTCCTGCACCACGATCATGAATGCGTTGTCCTCGATGCCGTGCAGCGCCTCGGGGAGGTTCACGCCGCAGGAGTCGGCACAGTCGAGAGCCTCCGCCACCTGTCTGAGCTGCTGCTCGTTCGTCTCCGTGCCGATGAACGCCGACGCGCTCCACAGCTTCTCGAGTGCGTGACGGACCTCGTAGTCGGGCACGACCCGGTTGCTCACGTAGTCGAGGTAGTCCTCGACCTGGAGGAGCCGCGGGATCGGCACCAGTCCGAAGTCGGCGTCGTCGGGATGGCCCTGGGTGAGCAGGTAGGTGATCGAGCGACAGGTCGGGGCACAGCACGGCACGGGGAAGAAGTCGTCGGTACGGAACCACTGCGGCAGCTGGTCGGCGATGGCGTGCAGGACGTCGGAGTTGGTGAGCCGGGTGAGCGGGTCGAACTCGACGTGCCGCCCCGAGTGGGTGACCGGCTGGAACGCGACCGAGCGCACCGCCGGGTGGGCCAGGCC
>JBAZRQ010000527.1:0-796 GCA_041662925.1 Nocardioides sp.
CGGAGGCACTCCTGGGCCTGCCCGAGGTCAAGCGCGGCCTGATCGCCGCCGCGGGGGGAGTCATCCGGCTCCAGCGCCAGGTGCCGCTGAAGCTCGCGATGGAGGTGGCCCTGACAGGGGACCACATCACCGCGGTGCGGGCGGTGGAGCTGGGTCTGGCCAACCGGGTGTCGGCTCCCGGGGCCGTCGTCGAGGCTGCTCTCGAGCTCGCCGACCGGATCGCGGTCAACGCGCCCGTGTCGGTGCGCGAGACCAAGCGCATGCTGCACCGGACCGCCGCACTCGGGTCCGACTGGGATGAGGAGGCGTGGACGCTCAACGCGCGCGCCGTGGGCCGGGTGCTGCGCTCCGAGGACTTCCGCGAGGGGACCCGCGCCTTCGCCGAGAAGCGCCGGCCCGCCTGGGTGGGACGCTGACATGCCCGAGCTGCGCAACAACGTACGCCGCCTCGTCGTCGTCGGCGGGTCCCTCACCGCCGCCCGGGTCGTAGAGGAGGCCCGCCGGATCGGGTTCCCGGGGAAGATCACGGTCATCGGCGCTGAGGAGCACCCGCCGTACGACCGGCCGCCCCTGTCCAAGGAGTTTCTGACCTCCGAGTCCGACCCGTCCCTCGCCCTGCACCTCGGAGCGCGCGACGACCTGGATGTCGAGCTGATGACCGGCACCACCGCGCTGGCTCTCGACAGCCGCAACCGCCGCGTCCGCACGACCCGTGGCGACGTGGACTACGACGCCCTGGTCATCGCCACCGGGTCCGAGCCGCGCCGGCTCGACGTGGGCCGGGACCTCGAGGGCA
>JBAZRQ010000527.1:806-2776 GCA_041662925.1 Nocardioides sp.
CCGCCCTCGTGCCCGGCGCCCGGGTCGTCGTCGTCGGCGCGGGCTTCATCGGGGGCGAGGTCGCGTCGAGCGCCCGCGCCCGGGGCGCCGAGGTGACGCTGGTCGAGGCGCTGCCGCTGCCGCTCGTCGGAGCGGTCGGCGCCCTCGTCGCCGAGCGGCTCGCGTGCCTTCACAAGCAGTACGGCGTGGCCATGCGCACCCGGACCCAGGTCCGCGGCTTCCTGGGGCGGGACCGCGTGGAGAGCGTCAGCCTGAACACCGGGGAGGTCCTCCCGGCCGACCTGGTCATCGTCGGGATCGGCGTCGAGCCGGCCACGTCCTGGCTGCGCGGCTCAGGCGTGGCGGTCAGCGACGGCGTCGCGTGCTCGCCCTACCTGGAGAGCACGGTGCCGGGGGCCGGTCGACCCGACTGGAGCACTGGACCGCCTCGGGGGAGCAGGCGGCCGTGGCCACCCGCAACGCGCTGACGACCGAACGGGAGTTGTGCAACGTGGTGCCCTACTTCTGGTCTGAGTGGTACGGCCATCGGCTGCAGATGCTGGGCGAGCCGGCAGACGAGGTGGAGCTCGTCGTCGAAGGGGGTGCCACGGACCCCTTCCTCGCCCACTACCGGTACGACGGTCAGCTGGTCGGCGGCTTCGGCCTCGACCGCACGGGGCCGCTCATGCGACAGCGTCGCCAGATCCAGGAACGCTCGTCGTGGGAGGACATGCTTCAGCGCCCGGCAGGCCGAGCAGCGGGCTGATCCGGGCTTCCGCGCCCCAAGGCCGCCCTCCGGGTTGCCATGATGGCGATCGATCCCCGTGTCCCGGGTCGCGGCCCGGCCGCGTCAAGGCGGCGCGGCAGAAAGGCAATGATGCTCGTTCTCGTCCTCGTCGTGGTGGCCGCGATTCTGTTCGGACACGGCTACCTCACCGACAGCACGCCCGAGGTGGTCCTCGCTGGCGCCCTGGCTTTGCTGGGCATCGTGCTCGTGCTGGGCCAACGCTGGATGGAGAGCCGTCGAGCATCGTCTATCGCGACCCTGCCCGACGCGGACGACGACTCGGACGACCACGCGCAGGAGACGGTGACGTCCGCGGACGTCGTGTTCGTCCCGGGTCGGATGACCTTCCACGACCCCTCGTGCTCGGCGGTGGCCGGCAAGCCGGCGAGTGCCGCGGGCCGTGCGTCCTTGGCGGCCGGGGGGATGAAGGCCTGCCGACGCTGTCTCCCGGACTCGTCGTCGCCACCTGTTGCGGATGGGCAACAGGAGCGTTAACTTAAGGCATTAGGTTTGGCGCAGGGTCGATCGACCCGACGGACGAGGAGGAACCCCCCGTGACTGACGACGTGAACGTCGACCGGGAAGCGCGCATCCGCCGCGCGCTCCAGCACTTGAAGGACGACACCACCGACCAGATGGAGAAGGTCGAGCAGTTCGAGGCGGTCGAGTTCACCGACCCCGTGCTCGCGTCGCGTGAGCGCGACCTGGTCTTCGGCCGGGTCCCCAACATCGTGGCGCACGGGTCGGAGATCGCGAAGACCTACGACTTTAAGACCATCCGGATGCCGCGCAACAACGTGATCATCACCCGGCAGAAGGACGGCAGCGTCAAGGCGTTCGTCAACCTCTGCCGGCACCGCGGAGCGCTCCTGGAGGACGAGTCCTGCGGCAAGCGTCGCCTCTTCTCGTGCCCCTACCACCGGTGGTCCTACGACATCGACGGCTCGCTCCGCACGATCACCCGTGACAACACCGTGGGTGACGTCGACCGCAGCGAGCTCGGGCTGGTGGAGCTGCCGTGCGAGGAGCGCCATGGGTTCGTCTGGGTGGTCGACCGTGCGGGTGAGGAGATCGATGTCGCCGCGTGGCTCGGCGAGGAGATGGACGCGATTCTCGGCGGATACGACCTCGGCGAGCTCCAGTGCGCTCGCGAGGGGAGCTTCGACGAGCCGGTCAACTGGAAGATCATGCAGGACGCGTTTCT
>JBAZRQ010000528.1:0-1183 GCA_041662925.1 Nocardioides sp.
ATCGGTAGCGTTGGAGGGTGTCGCGATCGGACGTCAGTCGGCAGCGGCCCGGCCTTGCCCGGTTGCGCGGTTACCGTCGTTCCTGGCTCCGGTACGACGTCCTGGCTGGTGTCACCGTTGCGGCGTACCTGATCCCGCAGGTCATGGCGTACGCCGAGGTGGCCGGGCTACCTCCCGTCGTCGGCCTGTGGGCGATCGTCGGCCCGTTGCTCGTCTATGCCGTGCTCGGGTCCTCGCGACAGCTCTCGGTCGGGCCGGAGTCCACGACCGCGCTGATGACGGCGGCTGCGGTGGGCTCGGTCGCCGCCGGGGACCCGGCGCGCTACGCGGCCCTCGCGGCCGCGCTGTCCCTGGTGGTCGGGGTGTGGTGCGTCGTCGGCTGGGTCGGCCGACTCGGGTTCCTGGCGGACCTGCTGTCCAAGCCCGTCCTCGTCGGGTACATGGCGGGGATCGCCGCCATCATGGTCGGCAGCCAGCTCGGCAAGCTGACCGGCATCCACGGTGACGCTGACTCGTTCGCCACTGAGGTCGCCTACGTCGCCCGCCACCTGGACGAGATCCACCTGCCGACCCTGGTTCTTGGCGCCGCGGTGCTGGCCCTGCTCCTCGTCGGGAGTCACCTGATGCCACGTGCGCCGATGCCCTTGGTGGGGATCCTCCTGGCCGCCGCGGCGGTCGCGCTGTTCGACCTCCAGGCCCGGGGGATCGCCGTCGTCGGGGAGATCCCGGCGGGACTGCCGGCTCCGTCCCTGCCGTCGGTCTCCGCCGGCGACGTCGGGTCGCTCCTGCTGCCGGCTGTCGGGGTGGCGATCGTGGCGTACTCCGACAACGTGCTGACCGGGCGCACCTTCGCGGCCCGCAACGGCTACTCCATCGACGCCAACCAGGAGTTCCTCGCCCTCGGTGCCGCGAACCTGGCGTCCGGGGTGATGCAGGGGTTCCCGGTGAGCAGCAGCGGCAGCCGGACGGTGATCGGGGACTCCCTGGGCAGCCGCAGCCAGCTGTACTCGCTCGTCGCGCTGGCGACCGTCCTGTTGTCGATGATGTTCCTCCGCCCCGTCCTCGCCGCCTTCCCGTCCGCTGCTCTGGGCGCGATCGTGGTCTACGCGGCCACCCGCCTGGTCGATGTCGCCGAGTTCCGACGGATCGCGCGATTCCGCCGCAGCGAGCTGCTCCTCGCGCT
>JBAZRQ010000528.1:1193-2770 GCA_041662925.1 Nocardioides sp.
CGGTGCTGGCTCTCGGCGTCCTGTATGGCGTCCTCGTCGCGATCGGTCTGTCCATCCTGGACCTGCTGCGCCGGGTGGCGCGTCCTCATGACGGGATCCTCGGGTTCGCTCCGGGGGTAGCGGGCATGCACGACATCGACGACTACCCGGACGCGAGGGCGATCGACGGGCTGGTCGTGTACCGCTACGACTCGCCGCTGTTCTTCGCCAACGTCGAGGACTTCAAGCGACGCGCGCTGGCGTCCCTCGACCGGGCCGACACCCCCACGGAGTGGTTCCTGCTCAACGCGGAAGCCAACGTCCAGGTGGACATCACCGCGATCGACGCCCTCGAGGAGCTCCGCCAGGAGTTGGACCGACGCGGCATCGTCTTCGCGATGGCCCGGGTCAAGCAGGACCTGCAGGACGATCTGCGCCCGTCGGGCTTCGTCGATCGGGTGGGCGAGGACCGCGTCTTCATGACGCTTCCGACGGCGGTGCTGGCCTATGTCCGCTGGTACGAGGAGGAGCACGGCGCGACACCGTCCGGCGCTCCACCGGCGGCCTGACCGGGTCGGGTCAGGCGCGCCGCCGCGCCTGAGGAGACCGCGCATCTGGTCAGATCACTGCCACGCTGTCGTATGGCGCCCGGCCCGTTCGTAGCACTGGTGAGAGCCGCCCGCGAGGGCGCCGTCACGAGCACGGGAGACATCGCAGATGCAGCATTCGCAGCCGGTCGCACGGCGCCTCTTCGACCTGACCGAGCCGATCTCGCTGGTCAACTTCTTCTCCGAGGAGCCCAACGAGGCGATGGCGGAGCTCGGCTTCAGCAACTACTGGGACGGCTACTTCGCGGGACGTTCGGCGCCGCTGGGCCGGGTGCCGGCCGAGGTGGTCCACGCGGCTTTCTACAGCTTCGCCGACGGCGAGGTGGCCCGCCACGTCCCCAAGGTCTGGGACACGACCACGCCCGAGGCGGCGCATGCCGCGCGTGAGCAGGGCTGCGTGGCCGCTCTGCGCCGGATCCTCGGTGACCTCGTCGAGGCTCCCGGGTTCGCGCGCGTCGCCGAACTCCTGGCCAAGGCCTCGACCAGCGCCCCGACCGAGGGCCGGATGATGTACGCCGGCCTCCGCGCGCTCCCGATGCCCGAGGAGCCCGTGGCCCGGCTCTGGCACGCGGCCAACATGCTGCGCGAACACCGGGGGGACGGCCACATCGTGGCGCTGGTCTCCGAGCGGATCGGCGGGACCGAGGCCCACGTGCTGAGTGCCCTCGACCTGGGCATCTACCCGGCGGAGTCGTTCGGCCGGATCCACCACCTTCCGCAGGCCCGGCTGACCGAGGTCATGGACGGCCTGCGTGACAGGGGCATCGTCGATGCCTCCGGTCGCCTCACCGACGCCGGGCGTGCGACCAAGGACCGGATCGAGTCACTCACCGATGCCCTGGCCGAGGCTGCGTACGAGGGGCTGACGCCGCTCGAGCTCGACGAGCTGATCGCGCTGCTCGAGCCGATCTCCGCACGGCTTCAGGCCAGCGGCTCTCGCTAGGACGCTGCTGGCTGACTGCTGACCGGCCGCGCGTCCGGCTGCGCTGC
>JBAZRQ010000529.1:0-2762 GCA_041662925.1 Nocardioides sp.
GATGCGCGACATCGTGAAGCGCCGTACGACGCAGGACTGGCTGGCGTACTGCCGTGAGGCCGGCATCCCCGCGGTCGAGATGGCCACGCTCCAGCAGCTGGTCGACGGTCTTCCGCTGGCCGAGCACCCGGTCGCGGGCAGCTACCGGACGCTGCCGCCGACGGCGAACTTCTCCCTCACCCCGGCCACCACCCGACGGCCGGCGCCGCGGATCGGGGAGCACACCGACCAGGTCCTCGACGGCGGATCGCCGTGGGCCGACGAGAGGACGACCGCATGAGGCTCACGGCGACCGAGCTGTCGACCAGCGAGCGCGCGCTCCAGCGGGAGGTACGCGACTACCTCGACGAACGCCTCCCTCCCGGAAGCTACCCGGTCGGGCTCGGCATGGTCGGGTCCGTCGACCCGCAGTTCTCCCGCGACCTCGGCGCCCGCGGCTGGCTCGGCATGGCACTTCCCGCCGAGTACGGCGGCGGCGGGCGCACCGCGGTCGAGCGGCTCGTCGTGGTCGAGGAGCTCCTCGCCCGTGGCGCCCCGGTCGGCTTCCACTGGATCGCCGACCGGCAGTCCGGGCCGAGCATCGCCCTCCACGGCACCGAGGAGCAGAAGCGCGACCTGCTCCCCCGGATCGCCGCCGGAGAGGTCTGCTTCGCGATCGGGATGTCCGAGCCCGACTCCGGGTCGGACCTCGCCTCCCTGAAGACCAAGGCGGTCCCGGTCGACGGCGGCTGGCTGATCAACGGCAGCAAGATCTGGACCTCGGGCGCCCAGATCGCCGACTACATCCTCGGCCTGTTCCGCACCGACGGCGAGAAGCACAGCGGCCTGACCCAGTTCATCATCGAGCGACCCACGGACGGCCTCACCGTCGCCCCCATCACCTTCATCGACGGGGAGGACCATTTCTGCCTGGTCACCTTCGAGGACGTCTTCGTCCCCGACTCCCGTCGGCTCGGCGAGGTCGGCTGGGGCTGGATGCAGAACCAGAGCGAGCTCGTCCTCGAGCGCGGCGGCGTCGACCGGTGGATGTCGGCCATGCCCGTCCTGGAGCAGTGGGTCAGGCGCGAGCAGGAGAGCCGCTCGGGCCGGATCAAGGCGGACCTCGCGGGGATCGCGTCGCGCTGCTGGGCCTTCCACGGGATGTCGCTGGCGGTGGCCCGGATGGTCGACGACGGCTTGCTGCCCATGACCGAGGCGGCCCTGCTCAAGGACATGGCCACCCGCTTCGAGCAGGAGTCCGTGGAGATCGTGGTCGCCCACCTCGGCCGCATGCCCGACCTGCACTCCCCCGATCCCCAGGAGGCACTGCTCGCCCAGGCCATCCTCGACAAGCCCTCCTGGACCATCCGCGGTGGCACGACCGAGATCCTGCACAACCTGATCGCCAAGGAGCTGAGCCGATGACCGACCCCACTGGCGACGTCGAGTCGATGATCACCCGGCTGTTCGAGGACAAGGTCGGGCACACGCGCGTCCTGGAGGCAGAGGAGGCGACGCTGCTTCGCGACCTGTGGGACACCGTCGCCGATCTCGGGCTGCCCTGGGTGGGCGTGTCCGAGGAGGCCGGTGGCTCGGGCGGGTCGATCACGGACGTGGTGACGCTGCTGCGGGGCGCCGGCCGGTTCGCCGTACCCCTGCCGCTGATGGAGAACCACCTGGCCGCGTGGCTGTGGACCACGGCGGGCGGCCAGGTCTCCGGCACCGGGCCCTGGTCGGTGGCGCCCGGCACACCGCAGGACTCCCTCGTGATGGAGGGCAGCCGCGTGTCCGGGACCCTCCGCGACGTCGCCTGGGGAGCAGCGGTGGACCGCGTGGTCGCCCTGGTCGAGACCGACGGGGATCCCGTGGTGCTGCTGCTCGACCCGGCCACCGCCGAGGTCGCCGCGGGCCGCGACCTCGCAGGCCAGCCGCGAGATGCCCTGACGTTCTCCGGGGCACCCGCCGAACGGTCGACCAGCACCCTGACGGCGGACGAGCTCGCCCGGCGGGGCGCGGTCCTGCGCGCGGCCCAGATGGCCGGCGCGATGACGGCGACCTACGAGCTGACGCAGGCCTACACCGCGCAGCGCCAGCAGTTCGGGCGGCCGATCGGCAAGTTCCAGGCGGTCAGGACGCACCTGGTCCACCTCGCGCAGATGGCGGTGATGACGGGCCTCTGCGTCGACCGTGCCGCTGCAGCCCTCGAGACCGGTCGAGACGCCTCCTTCGACGCGTTCGCGACCAAGCTCCTCGCCAACCAGAACGCCGCCGTCAGCATCCGCTCGGGCCACCAGGCCCACGGCGCGATCGGGATGACGCGCGAGTACGCGCTGCAGGACCACACCCGGCGGCTGAACGCCTGGCGCGGTGACTGGGGCTCGGAGCTCGCGCTCGCCGAGCGGATCGGCGATGCCGTCCTCACCGCCCCGAGCATCGCGCGGGTCGCCACCGACGAAGGGTCGCTAAGCGTATGAGTACCGGTGACACGACCGGTGACCTGACCGATGACGTGGTCCTGGCGATCGACGACCACGTCGCACTCATCGAGATGCGCCGTCCCCCGGCCAACTACTTCGACCGCGACCTCCTCCGGGCCGTCGCCGACGCCGGCGAGCAGGCCCAGGACGCCGGGGCACGCGCGATCGTCCTGTGCTCCCAGGGGCGGCACTTCTGCGCCGGCGCAAGCCTCGGGGACGGCAGCGGGGAGCTCACGCCGCGTGCGGCGGCGGCGGCCGTCTACCAGCAGGGGGTGCGCATCTTCGCCCTGGAGATCCCCGTCGTGG
>JBAZRQ010000530.1:0-2758 GCA_041662925.1 Nocardioides sp.
CCTCGAGGTCGGCACCATCCAGGACGTCACGCCCACCCCCCACAACGGTTGCCGCCCGCCCAAGCGCCGGCGCGTCTGACCCGAGACTGAGAAAGAGAGACTGACATGGCCCGTTACACCGGACCCTTGACCAGGAAGTCGCGCCGTCTCGGTGTCGACCTCGTTGGTGGCGACGCAGCGTTCGAGAAGCGTCCTTACCCTCCCGGCCAGCACGGCCGCGCCCGCATCAAGGAGGGCGAGTACCGCTCTCAGCTGCACGAGAAGCAGAAGGCTCGCTTCACCTACGGCGTGATGGAGAAGCAGTTCCACAACTACTACAAGGAGGCCTCGCGTCGTACCGGCAAGACCGGTGACAACCTCCTGCAGCTGCTCGAGTGCCGCCTCGACAACGTGGTCTACCGCGGTGGGTTCGCCCGCACGCGCCGCCACGCCCGCCAGCTCGTCAACCACGGCCACTTCCTGGTCAACGGCCACAAGGTCGACATCCCGTCCTTCCAGGTCTCGGCCTACGACATCATCGACGTGCGCGAGAAGTCGCTCGAGATGACGCCGTTCATCGTGGCGCGCGAGACCTTCGGCGAGCGGATCGTCCCGGCTTGGCTGGAGTCGCTGCCCGGCCGGATGCGGATCCTGGTCCACCAGGTCCCCGTGCGGGCGCAGATCGACATGCCGATCCAGGAACAGCTGATCGTCGAGTTCTACTCCAAGAAGTGATTGCGTCGGTGGCCGGGCCCAGCCCGGTCACCGTTCGCACGTACGTCGCCGCCGTCAAACACGCAATGTTCGGATCCGTCAAATAGCGGGTGGGTCCGGAAAGGAAAAATAAGTGCTTATCGCACAGCGCCCCTCACTGTCGGAAGAGACCGTCGACGAGTTCCGTTCGCGGTTCGTCATCGAGCCGCTCGAGCCGGGTTTCGGCTACACGCTCGGCAACTCGCTGCGTCGTACCCTCCTGTCGTCGATCCCCGGTGCCTCGGTCACGAGCATCAAGGTCGACACCGTCCTCCACGAGTTCTCGACCATCGAGGGTGTCAAGGAAGACGTCACCGAGATCATCTTGAACCTGAAGGGCTTGGTCGTCTCCTCGGAGCACGACGAGCCCGTCACCATGTACCTCCGCAAGTCGGGCGCCGGTGCTGTCACCGCCGCTGACATCGCGCCCCCGGCCGGTGTCGAGGTGCACAACCCCGAGCTCGTCATCGCCACCCTGTCCGACAAGGGCAAGCTGGAGATGGAGCTCGTCGTCGAGCGCGGCCGCGGCTACGTCTCCGCCGTCCAGAACAAGGGCGCGGACAACGAGATCGGCCGGATGCCGGTCGACTCGATCTACAGCCCGGTCCTCAAGGTGACCTACAAGGTCGAGGCCACCCGTGTCGAGCAGCGCACCGACTTCGACAAGCTGGTCATCGACGTCGAGACCAAGCCGTCGATCCTGCCCCGCGACGCCATCGCGTCGGCCGGCAAGACCCTGGTCGAGCTGTTCGGCCTGGCCCGCGAGCTCAACGTCGAGGCCGAGGGCATCGACATCGGCCCGTCGCCCGTCGACGAGCAGCTCGCTGCCGACCTCGCCCTTCCGGTCGAGGACCTGCAGCTGACCGTCCGCTCCTACAACTGCCTCAAGCGCGAGGGCATCCACACCGTGGGTGAGCTCATCTCGCGCTCGGAGCAGGACCTGCTCGACATCCGCAACTTCGGTGCGAAGTCGATCGACGAGGTCAAGGCCAAGCTGGTCGAGATGGGTCTGTCCCTCAAGGACAGCGCGCCCGGCTTCGACCCGACCGCTGCCCTGGCGGCGTACGGCGACGACGACGACGACGCGTTCGTCGAGGACGAGCAGTACTGACCACCCGGTGACCCGCCCGAAACTTTCGGGCGGGTCACCGTTTCAGCACCACCAGCCATCTATCCCGGTACCTGACACGGCCGGGGAGAAACGAGAAGAGAAATGCCCAAGCCCACCAAGGGACCCCGCCTCGGCGGTAGCCCGGCTCACCAGCGGCTGATCCTGGCCAACCTCGCGACCCAGCTCTTCGAGCACGGCCGGATCACGACCACCGAGGCCAAGGCGCGCGCGCTGCGTCCCCACGCCGAGAAGCTGATCACCAAGGCCAAGAAGGGCGACCTGCACAACCGCCGGATGGTCCTCAAGACCATCCGCGACAAGGGCGTCGTGCACACCCTCTTCACCGAGATCGGTCCGAGCTTCTCGGAGCGTCCCGGCGGCTACACCCGGATCACCAAGATCGGTCCCCGCAAGGGCGACAACGCGCCCATGGCCGTGATCGAGCTGGTGACCGAGGCCTACACGCCGTCGGCGCCGAAGACCAAGAAGGCCGCGCCGGCCAAGAAGGCCGCTCCGGTCGAGGAGGCCCCGGTCGAGGAGACCGAGACCGTCTCCGACGAGGCTCCGACCGAGCTCGCCGAGGAGGCGTCGCCCGAGGAGAGCGTCGTCGCCGAGGCCGAGCCCACCGAGGACGAGGCCGACAAGGCCTGATCCCACCGCTTCACCGCTGACCCGTCAGAGACTCTCTGACGGGTCAGCCTCATTTCGGGGGCAACCCTTGGCAGGGTCCACCGGGTACCTCAGGACATGAGAGCAACATCGGCTAGGACGGGTCCCAGGCGCTCGCGACCAGCCGCTGCGCCTGGGCGAGCGTCAGGCCAGCACGACGGGCGGTCGCGGCCCAGGCGGCCGCGGCTGCCTCGACGTCTGCCGGGGCCTGAGGTGCGGCGATGAAGGTGCCGCGCCGGCCCTCGG
>JBAZRQ010000531.1:0-2164 GCA_041662925.1 Nocardioides sp.
CCTCCTCGACCCGGCCAACCCGCCCCCCGGCCGCTCCGGCCACCGGTTCACCGCCGACGAGACCGCCGGTCTCCTCGCCGGCGCCGGCTTCGAGATCGACTCGGTCCACGGCATCCGCGTCTTCGCTGACCTGGTCCCCGGCTCCCTGCTCGACCTCGAGCCCGGTGCCACCGCGGCCCTGGTGGAGCTCGAGCGCGCCGTCGCCGACCGCCCCGAGTACCTCCCGCTCGCCACGCAGATCCACGTCATCGCGACCTGAGCCCGCAGGGGTTGCCTCATGAGCGCCGATCCGTCGGCGCTCGCAACGATCCTCCACGTCGACATGGACGCGTTCTACGCCTCGGTCGCAACGAGGGAGCGGCCCGACCTGCAGGACGTGCCGGTGATCGTCGGTGGCGCCTACCGCGGTGTGGTGCTGTCGGCCAACTACCTCGCCCGCCAGTACGGCGTGCGCTCGGCGATGACCGCCACCCGGGCCCGCCGGCTGTGTCCCCACGCCGTGGTGATCGCGCCCGACTACGACACGTTCGGGACGGTGTCGACAGCGGTCATGGAGACCTTCCGCCGGGTGACCCCGTTGGTGGAGGCGCTCTCGCTGGACGAGGCGTTCCTCGACGTGCGCGGCTCGACGCGCCGGCTCGGCTCGCCGCTGCAGATCGCCGAGCAGCTGCGCGCGACCATCCACGACGAGCAGGGCATCACCTGCTCGGTCGGGGTGGCGGCGTCGGTGTCGGTGGCCAAGCTGGCCAGCAAGCGGGCCAAGCCCGACGGCGTGGTCGTCGTACCCCCCGACGAGGTCACCTCGTTCCTCCACCCGCTCGACGTCGGCGAGCTCTACGGCGTGGGGGAGAAGACCCAGGCGATGCTCCACCGGCTCGGCCTGGTCCGGGTCGGCGACGTCGCCCACACCCCGCTGCGCACCCTCCAGCGCGCGGTCGGCGACGCTCTCGGGCGCCAGCTGCACGACCTGTCCTGGGGCACCGACCGGCGCGAGATCGTCGCCCGCACCGCCTCGGCCTTCGGGCTCGGGGGCGGCGACCCCGACAAGTCCATGGGTGCCCAGGAGACCTTCGGTCGCGACACCGACGACCGGGCCGTGATCCTGCGCGAGCTGCTCCGGCTGACGGCCAAGGTGACCGGGCGGATGCGCACCGCCGGTGTCGCCGGGCGCACCGTCGCGATCACCGTGCGCTTCGCCGACTTCACCACGATCACCCGCTCGCGCACCCTGCCGGAGGCGACCGACGTGACCCAGGAGGTCTACCGCGCCGCGACCTCCCTCTACGACGGACTGGGGCTGCAGCGGGCCCGGATCCGGCTGGTCGGTGTCCGGGTCGAGGGGCTGCTGCCGCGCTCCCGGGTCCACCGCCAGCTGGTGCTGGGGGAGCGCGAGCACGGCTGGGCCGAGGCCGACCGGGCCGTCGACCGAGCCACCCGGAGGTTCGGTTCGGCGGCGGTCAGACCGGCCAGCCTGATCGACTAGCCCCCTCCGATTGCGGTTCGGTGACGAATTTCCTGAACGCGCCTACCGCGATGGGGATGGCCTGCCTAGACTTGGCCTCACACGATCGAGGTACGGAGGGATATCGGTGCCACTCTCGGAAGAGGAGCTGCGACTGCTTGAGCAGATGGAGCGCGCCCTCGTCGAGGAGGATCCCAAGTTCGCCTCCACGTTGAGGGGTACGTCGCTTCGTCGCTCCGCCCGTCGCCGCGCTGTACTCGCCGGCGTCGTCTTCGTCGTCGGCATCGTCGTGCTGATGACCGGCGTCGTCAGCCAGCTCTACCTCGTCGGGATCGTCGGCTTCGTGATCATGCTCCTCTCCGCCACCGTCTCCTTGACCGCCATCCGCGGCCAGGCCGCGGTCGCGGCCGACCCCCGTTCCATCTCGCACCCGTCCGGCTTCTCCGTCATCGACGGCGGCCGCAGCGGACGCACCCGCCGTCAGCGCGTCCACCACTCCGGCAACTTCATGGAGCGCCTCGAGGAGCGGTGGCGCCGCCGCCGCGACCAGAACGGCGGCTTCTAGCCGCTCGCCTCGGGCCGGTGGCCTCCATCGCGGGCTCTTGGACGTGCCGATGACCCCGCCGGTGGCGGGGTAACTGGGCGTTCAGGGTTGTCGGTCTCCGAGGGGTTCGGTGCCGGTGTGGTCGCGGCGGTAGGTGT
>JBAZRQ010000531.1:2174-2744 GCA_041662925.1 Nocardioides sp.
TCCCGCGGTCGAGGACGTCGTAGGTCCAGCGCCCATGGGTCTTGATCCGATGATGCCCCCTGCACAACGGGGCTGTGTTGCATGAGCAGGTCGGGCCGCCCTCGCCGTAGGGGACGGCGTGGTCGCAGTCGCACACTCGGGCTGGTCGGGTGCACCACGGAAAGATGCAGTGGTGATCCACGAGAGCGTCTTGCTCGATCAGCCGGTCGGGGACCTCGTAGGCGGCGACGTGGATGTGGTCGTCCAGGTCCCTGACGGGCTTCACGATGATCGTCGCGTTCGGGTTGCCGCACCACGCCCGGATCGTCTCCGCGAGGACCGGGCTGCGGGTGTTGTCGCACCTGCCGACGAAGCTGTCGCCGTGGAGGTGGACCACGATCTGGCGTGCGGGTTTGTCGTAGTCGAGGGTGCCCTGGCCGCGGGCGAGGTCGCCGAGGGCTTGGGCACGCCGGACGTTGAGCGACTCCTCGGAGCCAAGCTCCCTGAGCTCCGCGGCGCGCTGGGCAAGGGCTGCGTCGAGGTCGAGGGCGTCGGGCAGGTCCAACGTCCCGGATACGGGAACGGTCCCGG
>JBAZRQ010000532.1:0-2740 GCA_041662925.1 Nocardioides sp.
TGCCCTGACCATCTCGGAGACGCTTGTCGGTTCGGTGGGGTCGAGAGCGCGATCGGCGCTGGGAGCACGCGGTCGGCGCGGGCTTCCGTCCGTCTTCTCGGGTGTGCCGGGGGACGTGGACACCGTCCGCAAGCTCGTCCTGGGAACGCGCAACGACAACACCCTCTGGACCGGCACGGTCGGCGAGCACAAGGCGATCGCCTGGTCACCGTCGATCCCCCTCGACGACGTGAAGGCCACCGCTCGCGCCACCGGGGCCACGGTGAACGACGTGCTGGTCACGTGCGTGGCCGAGTCGTTGCGGGCCTATCTGGCGCTGCACCAGGCCGCGTGCCACAGCGTGACCTGGGACGTTCCCGTCAACCTGAAGCCCTTCGACCCCGCCCTGCCGGTCGTGCTGGGCAACAGCTTCGCTCTGGTGCAGCTCGAGCTCCCGACGCACATCGACGATCCGGTGCGCACGCTCGAGGTCGTACGCGGTCGCATGGACCGGATCAAGCGGGGCCACGAGGCCCTCGTCGACTTCGGGGTCCAGGCGGTCATCTCCCGGATGAGCAAGCGGCTGTACCGGGCCTCGATCGACCTGCTCGCCAACCGCGCCATCGGCGTCCTGACGAACGTGCCCGGCCCGCAGGTGCCGCTCTACGTCGCCGGGCAGAAGGTCGAGGGGATGATGGGCTGGGCGCCGCTCGCGGCCGACCAGGTCATGAGCTTCACGATCTACAGCTATGACGGCAAGGTGTTCGTCGGCATCGCCGCCGACGCTGGGCTGGTCCCCGACCACGAGCAGATCGTCGATGGCTTCGCCGATGCCTTCCGTCGTCTCAGGCTCCTCACCGCGACCAGCGCGAGCTGAGCCTGTATCCACCGATCACGTGCCGGTCGGCTACGACCCCGGCGCCGCCGGGTCCGTCGCTCGCAACGCTTCGACGCCGACCGACACCGCGGACGCAAGCGCCGCGATGAGCGGTTCGATGCCGTCGGTCGAGCCGGTGCCGGCGTAGGTCTCGACCGCGGCGGCTGCGGCGCCGACCTGGACCAGGCCGAGGTTGAGAGCACTGCCCTTCAGCTGGTGGGCGGCGGCCGAGGTGGCGTCGGCATCGGAGTCGGCCGCGGCGGTGCGGATCTCGGCGAGGGTCAGGTCGATCCCGGAGAGGAAGGACGTCCGGGTCCGTTCGAAGAAGCTCACGCCGTCCTTGACCAGCTCGCTGAGCAGGGCCACGCGCTCGGGGTCGAGGATCACCTCGCCGGTCCTGCCGGGGGCTGCGGCCTCGGTGGAGGGCCGGGCCGCAGGCACCCAACGGAACAGGGCCCGGGCGAGCTGGGAGGGGTCGACCGGCTTGGTCAGGAAGTCGTCCATCCCCGACTCGAGGCAACGCTCGCGCTCGCCCTCGAGCGCGGAGGCCGTCATCGCGATGATCGGCACGCGGGTCTCAGCCTCGGCGGCGCGCACGGCCCGGGTCGCGTCGTAGCCGTCGAGGATCGGCATCCGGCAGTCCATCAGCACCACGTCGAAGCCGTGGTCACCCTGGAGCCGGTCGACGGCGTCCCTGCCGTTGCCGACGACGTCCACCCGGCAGCCGAGGCTCTCGAGCAGCCCGGCCGCCACGAGCTGGTTGACCGCGTTGTCCTCGACGACCAGCACCCGTACGCCGAGTGGCGGCACGGCGCGGGCGTGACGGGTTCGGGGGTGCTTCGACTCACCGACCACGGTGAGGAGCAGGGCGTCGTACAGCTCGGAGTAGCGCACCGGTTTGGTCAGGGTGGTGCTGATCCCGGCGGCCCGGGACTGCGAGGGTGACACCGCCTGGTCACGGGTGAGGAGCACCATCGGCGGCGCGAACGGCACCGCGGCGCGGATCCGGGCCGCGAGGGCGAGCCCGTCGGTGGCGTCGAGCGTGAGGTCGAGCACCACCGCGTCGAACGGGACCTTGGCCTCGACCGCGGACTGCATCTGGCCAAGCGCGGCGGCGGCGTCCGGCACCGCCACGGAGACGGTGTGCCACGCGGCCAGCTGCTCCTCGAGCACCGCGCGCGACGTGTCGTTGTCGTCGACGACCAGGATCCGCCGGCCCCGCAGGGGGTACGCCGACGCCGAGGGCCGGCCGGCACCGGTCTCGGCGACGCCCAGCCGGACGGTGAACCAGAACGTGCTGCCCTTGCCGGGCTCGCTCTCGAGCCCGATCTCGCCGCCGAGGGCGTGGGCGAGCTGCTGCGAGATGGCTAGTCCGAGGCCGGTGCCGCCATGGCGCCGCGTGGTCGAGCGGTCGGCCTGGGTGAACGCGTCGAACAGGCCGGCGCGCTCCTCCTCGGAGATGCCGATGCCGGTGTCGGAGACCTCGACACGCAGCAGCAGGCTCTCCGCGGTGCGCTCGGCGACGGTGGCCCGGATCGCGACCTCGCCGTGGTCGGTGAACTTGACCGCGTTGGAGCCGAGGTTGGTGACGATCTGGCCCAGGCGTAGGGCGTCACCGTTGACCAGGACCGGTACGTCGGGGTGGCAGGCCACGACGAGCTCGAGGCCCTTCTCGTGCGCGGGTCCGGCGAGCACCGCGGCGGTGCGCTCGAAGACCGAGCGGATGTCGATGTCCTCGGCCTCGAGCTCCAGCTTGCCGCTCTCGATCTTGGACAGGTCGAGGATGTCGTTGATCAGGCCGAGCAGGGTCAGCCCGGCGCCGCGCAGCCCGTCGGTCAGCCGCCGCTGGCGCTCGTCGAGCTCCGTGCGCAGGAGCAGGTCGGT
>JBAZRQ010000533.1:0-2736 GCA_041662925.1 Nocardioides sp.
CCGGGCCAGGACCTCGTCGGGGGTGGCGTGGCCGAGGTCCTCGACGGCGCGGAGGATCAGCTCGCGCTGCGGCGTGAGGCGGAAGCCGCTGTCGCGGAGCTTGGTGCGCCAGTCGTCGGTCATGGCAGAGCCGGGGTCACGCGCGCTGGAGTCGGGCCCAGAGGTGCGGCTGGAGGGGCTCGCCCATCGCGGCCATGTCGTAGGCGTAGAGCAGGTCGCCGTCGACGTTGCCGTAGAGGCGTTTGCCGGCGACGTACTCCTTGGCGGTCTCGGTGCGGGCCACGGCGTCGGTCACGATCTCGAGCTTGCCGCCCTCGGCGTGGCCGTACCAGACCTCGACGAAGCCGGTGTGGTGGGCGAGCACGACCTCGACGCGGCCCTCCGGCTTGGCCCGGAGGAAACCGGTCTCGATGGCGCCGTCGCGGACCTTCTGGCCCGCCTCGTCGATGATCCAGGCCCGGGCCAGGTAGTGGAAGAACGGCCGCCCGTCGTGGGTGAAGATCAGCTCCTGGCCGAACTGGAAGGCGTCGATCGTCGGGTAGTCGCCGTGACCGTTGCCGTGCCAGGTGCCGAGCAGCCAGGCGATCGGCGCGCAGTCGGGATGGAGGTTGTCGGGGATCTCGAACGCCATGATCGCTGAGTCTAGTGTTCGGGCATGCTGCGCAATCTCGTCGTCAAGGTGACGTGCGGCCAGGACGACCCCGAGCGGGCCAACCAGGGGTTGACCGTGGCGGCCACGGCCGCGCTGGCCGGTGCTCCGGTGAGCCTCTGGCTGACCGGGGAGGCCATCTGGTTCGCCGTCGTGGGCCGGGTCCCGAGCCTGGGTCTGCCGGAAGCGACACCCGCCAACCAACTGGTGGACGGCGTGCTCGCGATGGGGGCGGTCACGGTCTGCACCCAGTGCGCCAGGAGACGCGGCATCGAGCTCGAGGACCTGCTGCCCGGAGCCCGGATCGCGGGCGCCGCGTCGTTCGTCGAGGAGATCCTCGCCGACGGGGTGCAGGCCGTCGTCTACTGACGCGCCGAGGGAAATCAGCAGGCGCTGGCCACCGTGGCGTCGGACGTGCCCGGCAGGATGCTGGGGGTCACTCGGAGCTCGGTGTCCCCGGTCTGGCCGGGGCCGGTCCGCATCCGCCAGCTCAGCTCGGTGCCCTCCGGGTCGGCGAGCTGCGCGGTCAGGGTGACCACCGGGCGCCCGCCGAGCTCGACGACCTGCAGCACATCCTGGTCGATCGCCTGCCCGTCCACCTCGACGTCGGAGATCCTGCCGCCGTACGGCGCGTAGAGCCGCACCAGCACCAGCTGCTGGCCCACGGGAATGCCGTAGCGGGCCGCACCGGTGACGTAGTCGGGCAGGGCCTTGGCGTCCGCACCGGAGATCGATTGCCCGAGCCGCACCGAGCCCTGCAGTGTCTGGACGCCGTCGGTGCACTCGGCGGCGTCGAGCTCGATGGTGTAGCTGAGGTAGTAGGACATCTTGGCGCCGGTCGCGTCGTTGAGGCCGATGTCGACGTGCGGCGTGCTGCCGTCGTCGCCGGCCAGCACGCCCCGGACCCGCGTCCCGTCCAGGAGGTCGGCGTCGGGCCCATCGAGCAGCGATATCCGGAAGCGGCCCTCGGTCGTGGCCCGGTCCAGACCACGCACCAGCTTGAGGGGGGACTCGATGTCGCCCTTGCTGGCCTCGAAGATGGCCTTGGCCGCGGCCTCGAAGACGTCGTTCTGCTGGTCGGGCGCGAACCGCTCGTAGGCGACCTTCAGCAGGGCGTCGACCACGTTGTCCTTGGTGAGCACGGCACCGGCGACCGCCTCAACCTCGACAGGGCCGACCCCCTGGAGCAGGTAGGACAGGGCCCGCACGTCGATCGAGATCACGCCGTCGAGGGGGACGCCGGGGAAGGACCGGGCCCACTGGGCGTCCATCAGGGCCGCGGCCCGGGGGAAGTCGGGGGTGAAGTTGGCGTCGCGGAAGTAGGTGCCCAGCTGGGGGCCGTAGACCTGCGCCTCGCCCGGCGTGAGCGGGAGCACCGGCTTCGCGGTCTCCGGGAAGAAGCCGCCGCCGTCCTGCTCCTCCATCGTGAGCAGCCCGTCTTCGGCGTGCACGAGCGCCCACGAGCCGGGCAGTCCGGCGGTCGCGCGGATCTCGGCGTTGTTCTGGAAGACCAGGAGGTAGTCGCGCGGACCGTGTGCCCCGACGAGCTCCGGGAGCACGTCGAGCGCCTTGTCGGCCGACGCGAGGGCGCGGCGGGTCTCGGCGATCAGCGCGGCATACTCGTCGTAGCGGGTCTGCAGCGGGCCGAGGTAGCCGGAGCTCTTCTCGTCGGCCAGTCCCTGTTCGGCCTCGACGAACGCCTGCCTGGCCTGCTCGATCGGGTCCCTGAGCCGGGCCACTAGCCCCAGGTCCACCCGGCGGTCGACGGTGACGTGGTCGAGCTGGTCCAGGCTGCTGAGCAGGGGGCGCATCCCGTCGTTGGCCACGGCGTCCATTGACTGGCTCACCGCACCCACCCCGGCCAGGTCGTCGCCGACCACGGGCGTCCAGGTCATCAGCCGCCACCAGACCCCGCCGGTGTGGTCGGCGGCCGCCGACGCCGCGTCGGCGAGGTCGTAGGCCGCCTCGTTGCGGGCCGCCTTGTCGTCGTCGTAGATGCCGGCCCGCAGCGCGATCGCGGCCCGCCGGGCCTGGCTCAGCTCGTGGTAGACCTGCCAGAGCGTGAAGGCCGACCACGCGAGCGAGAC
>JBAZRQ010000534.1:0-2731 GCA_041662925.1 Nocardioides sp.
CCCCGGGAAGAAGCGGAACCCGTGCTCACCCGGCAGGTCGCGGCGACCCTCGGTGCCGGTGCCCTTGACCGGGATGCTGCGCGCCTTGCCGCCCCACGCCTTCGGCTCGTAGACCGTGACGTCGAAACCGCGCTCGATCAGCTCGTGGGCGGCGGCCAGGCCGGCCATCCCGCCACCGAGGACGGCGACCGTGCGGCCGGGTCTGCGCGCGAAGGCCGGCGCCGGTCGGGCGACGGCCAGCACTCCCGCGGCTCCTGCTGCGCCCAGGACGGCACGCCGCCCCACGTTCAGGTCGAGTCCGGTCACCGAGGCTCCTCAGATGTTGACAGTTTTACTGTCACAACGAGGTACGGCGCCGGCGGTTACCCCCTCCGGGGCCTACAGGTAGAGCCCGGTCGACTCGTCGGCGAGCCGGTCCGCGGCGACGGCGTGGACGTCACGCTCGCGCATCACGACGTAGACCTCTCCGTTGACCTCGACCTCGGCCTTGTCCTCGGGGTCGTAGAGGACCCGGTCGCCGGCCTCGACCGCCCGCGCCTGGGGGCCGACCGCCACCACGTGGGACCACGCGAGCCGGCGGCCACCCATGGCGGCGGTGGCGGGGATGACGATGCCGCCGGAGGAGCGGCGCTCGCCGGCATCCTTGTCGAGCTCGCAGAGGATCCGGTCGTGCAGCATCTTGATCGGGCGCTTCTCGGTCACGGGGGGTCCCGACAGGATCAGTTGACGACCTTGCGGATGACCACGAACAGCGCGACCACACCGACGACACCGCCGACGACCTTGAGGATGTTGTCGGTGCGCGGCTGCCCGGTGGCCGGGTCGACGAAGTGCGCCTTCATGCTGGCGACCTCGCGGCTGACGATGGTCTTGGGGCTGGAGCGGTAGAGGAGCTGGTCGATCGTGACCGCCAGCCGCTCACGGGTCTCTTCGATCTCGGCCTCGATGGCAGACAGCTCGTTGCTCACCCGGGAAGGCTACCAATGGTCTGGGGGTCGAACCCGAACGGGAGCTCCAGGCGGTGTGCGCGCATCAGTGCGGCGTCGGTCAGGACGTCGTACGTCGTGCCGTCGGCGACCACGTGCCCGTCGCTCAGCACCACGGCCCGGGGGCACAGCTCGAGCGCGTAGGGCAGGTCGTGGGTGACCATCAGCACGGTCACGTCGAGCGAGCGCAGGATGTCGGCGAGCTCGCGCCGCGAGGCGGGGTCGAGGTTGGACGACGGCTCGTCGAGCACCAGGATCTCCGGCTCCATGGCCAGCACGGTCGCGACCGCCACCCGCCGGCGCTGCCCGAACGACAGGTGGTGCGGTGGCCGGTCGGCGAAGTCGGCCATGCCGACCAGGTCGAGGGCGGTCATCACCCGGCGCTCGAGGTCGGCGCCCTTGAGTCCGAGGTTGGCCGGGCCGAACGCCACGTCGGCGCGCACCGAGCCCATGAACAGCTGATCGTCGGGGTCCTGGAACACGATGCCGACCCGGCGCCGGATCTCGGCCAGGTGCCGCTTCTCGACCGGCAGCCCACTGACGGTGACCGAGCCGGCACCCGCGCTGAGGATCCCGTTGAGGTGGAGCACCAGCGTGGTCTTGCCGGCGCCGTTGGGGCCGAGCAGCGCGACCCGCTCGCCGCGGTGGACGTGCAGGTCGACCCCGAAGAGCGCCTGGTGGCCGTCGGGGTAGGCGTAGGCCAGGCCGTGCACGTCGAGCACCGGGGTGCTCATGGCAGCCGCCCGGTGTAGCCGCGCGACAGCATCGCGAGGTGCACGCGTTCACCGCGCTCGTAGGAGCGGATGAACAGCGCACCGAGCGTGCGGGCCAGGGTGGGCCAGCTCCGCGGGGAGCGCGGGTTCATCCCCCGGGAGCGCATGGAGACCATCATCCGCCCCAGGTCCGACGTCACCACGTCGAGGTAGCGGATCATCAGGCCCATGATCTGCACGATCAGGTCCGGTAGGCGCAGGCGGCGCAGCCCGACCAGCACGTCGGTCGGCTCGGTGGTGGCGGCCAGCGTCAGCGAGGCCATCACGCCCAGCGTCCCCTTGGCGACCAGCCCCCAGGCCGCGAGCAGCCCCGGCTCCGAGACGCTCAGCCCCAGCACCTCGACCCGCGGCCCGGTGGCGATGAACGGGACCAGGACCGCGAAGACGAGGAACGGCACCTCGATGACCATGCGCCGGACGACGTAGAGGAGCGGGACCCGCGAGAGCAGGATGACCGCCACGACCGCGAGGAGGTAGCCGCCGAAGACGGCGTACCAGTCCCGCGGCGTCGCCACGACCGTGAGCATGAAGCCGACCAGCACCAGGAGCTTCAGCTGCGCCGGCGCCCGGTGGACCGCGCTGTGTCCGTGGAAGAACAGCCGATGGCCGTGACCCGCGCCCACGTCAGTCGGTCGGCCCGGCTGAGGTGCCGGTGGGGTCGCGGCGGCGTACGGCGTAGGCGAGACCGCCCGCGAGGACCAGCACCAGCACGACGCCCATGACACCGGCGAGGCCGCCGCTGAGCCGCTCGTCGTCGACCCCGGCGGTCTGGTAGTCGGCGAGCGGGCTGTCGGCGGTCTTGGAGTCCTCGGCGGAGTCGAGGAAGCCGGTCTGCCCCGCGACGTGCTCGAGGCCGTCGGGGTGGGAGCTCGCGTAGTAGCTGCCCGCCCCGGCGAGCAGCAGGGCGACCATCAGGCCGACGAGGAAGAAGCGGCGCGACCTCATGCGGGGACCGTCCGGATCTCGAGCTCC
>JBAZRQ010000535.1:0-2729 GCA_041662925.1 Nocardioides sp.
TCGCTGCCGCAGCCGGTGAGGGCCAGTGCGGCGCCCAAGAGCCCGACAACTACCAAACTGTGCTTTCGCTTCACGCGAACCGCCTCCTCGCGGTGGATGGCGCGAACCTCCCCCAATAGAAGCGTGCGCCGGTTTGTTGTTTCACACAACATAATCAGGTGATCGGTGTCACGTCCACAGTCGTTACCAGATTGTTTCCTTGGGGTTTCGTGACCCTGCACACGGGGCTGGTTAGGCACCGTTAACCCAGGTGGTCGCGTCCCCGCGGCGATGGAGAATTTGTTGTCGCGGACGCGGTACTCAGCAGGCGACGACGCGCCGGTCCGCGAACGGACGGAGAGATTTCAGCGCAGGTTGTAGGTCGTGGTGCGCTCGCGGACCGGTCGCCCGATGCCCGCGCCGATGCTCTGCAGCTCGGCGACGGTCTTGGCGGAGCCGTGCTCGGAGCCGGCCATCCGGGAGATCGTCTCCTCCATCAGCGTGCCGCCGACGTCGTTGCAGCCGGCGTTGAGCATGGCCTGGGTGCCCTCGACGCCGAGCTTGACCCAGCTGGTCTGGATGTTGTCGATCCGGCCGTGGAGCAGGATCCGGGCCATGGCGTGCACGGCGAGGTTGTCGCGGTGGGTCGGGCCGGGGCGGGCGACGCCGGCGAGGTAGATCGGTGAGGAGGTGTGCACGAAGGGGAGCGGCACGAACTCGGTGAAACCACCGGTCTCGTCCTGGATCCGGCTGAGGACCCGGAGGTGGCCGACCCAGTGACGGGGGTTGTCGACGTGGCCGTACATCATCGTGGAGGTCGTGGGGATGCCCACGCGGTGGGCCGTGGTGACGATCTCGACCCAGGTGCTCGCGGGGAGCTTGCCCTTGGTGAGCACCCAGCGGACCTCGTCGTCGAGGATCTCCGCGGCGGTGCCGGGCAGCGACCCGAGCCCGGCCTCGCGGGCCTTGATCAGGAAGTCCTCGAACGACAGGCCGGTGCGGGCGGTGCCGTTGACGATCTCCATGGGGGAGAAGGCGTGGACATGCATCTCGGGCACCCGTTGCTTGACCGCGGTGACCAGGTCGAAGTAGGCGGTGGCGGGCAGCTCGGGGTCGATCCCGCCCTGCATGCAGACCTCGGTCGCGCCGAGGTCCCAGGCTTCGGCTGCTCGGTCGGCGACCTCGTCGAGGGAGAGCGTGTAGGCGTCGGCGTCGGTACGGCGCTGGGCGAACGCGCAGAAGCGGCAGCCGACGTAGCAGACGTTGGTGAAGTTGATGTTGCGGTTGACGACGTAGGTGACGGTGTCGCCGACGGTCTCTCGGCGCAGGTCGTCGGCGAGCCGGATGACCTGCTCCAGCAGCGGACCCTCGGCGGTCATCAGCGTGTAGGCGTGCTCGTCGGAGAGGTTGCCCGGGTCGGCCTCGGCGGCGCGCACTGCGTCGCCGCCCTCGGCGTGGAGCACCGCGGCGCCACCCGTGAACGCGGCGGCGTCCTTGACCGAGCCCCAGTCGCCGTAGACGTTGCCGAAGTCGGAGCGCCGGTCGTCGGTGCGGCCCCCACCAGGTCCCTCAGCGTCGACCGCAGTGTGCAGGTCGGTGCGACCCACGGACACGAAGCCCCCGTCGGGCTCCTGCCACGGCAGCCCGACCGGTCGTACGTCGGGCACGGCCAGGCCGGCGTCCGGGCCGTCGTTGATCGCCAAGGCGGCGACATGCGCCGAGACCCGGGGGTCGAGCCACGGCTCGCCCGCCCGGACGTACTCGGGGTGGACGGTGAGCCGGGCCTTGAGCTCGAAGCCGCACTCGGCGGTGATCGCGCGCAGCCGCTCCAGCGAGGGCCAGGGGCGCTCGGGGTTGACGTGGTCGGGGGTCAGCGGCGACACCCCGCCCCAGTCGTCGACGCCGGCGTCCAGCAGCAGCTTGCACTCGGTCGACCCTTGAGTGCTGTCGACCAGGTTGGGCGGTGCCTGGATGCGGGCCTTGGGGCCGAGCACGATCCGGGTCACCGCGATCACCGCGCGGTAGTCGTCGAGCGCGAGGTCGTCGGCATGGCGCATCGCGGTGTCGGGCTTGGCCCGGAAGTTCTGCACGATGACTTCCTGCACCGAGCCGAACTGAGTCGACACCTTGCGCAGCGCGAAGATGGTCTCCGCCCGCTCGGCCAGGGTCTCGCCGATGCCGACCAGCAGTCCGGTGGTGAACGGGATCGAGAGGCGTCCGGCGTCCTCGAGGACCCGCAACCGGAGGGCGGGGTCCTTGTCGGGGGAGCCGTAGTGGGCCTCTCCCTTGGTCTCGAACAGGCGGCGGGACGTGGTCTCGAGCATCATCCCCATCGAGGGGGACACCGGCTTGAGCCGGTTCATCTCCTCCCACGACATGACGCCGGGGTTGAGGTGCGGCAGCAGGCCGGTCTCCTCCAGCACCCGCACCGCCATCGCGCGGACATAGGCCAGGGTCGAGTCGTAGCCCTTGGAGTCCAGCCACTCACGCGCCTCGGGCCAGCGGTCCTCGGGTCGGTCGCCCAGGGTGAACAGCGCCTCGAGGCACCCCAGCTCGGCTCCCTGGCGGGCGATCTCGAGGATCTCGTCGGGCGAGAGGAACAGCTCGTGGCCGCCTCGCCGCAGCTGGCCGGGCGACTCCACGAACGTGCAGTAGTGGCACCGGTCGCGGCACAGCTTGGTGACCGGGATGAACACCTTGGGCGAGTAGGTCACGACCCCGGGACGACCGGCCGCGAGAAGGCCGGCGTC
>JBAZRQ010000536.1:0-2713 GCA_041662925.1 Nocardioides sp.
TTGCGCTCAACCAGGACGAGTCACTGGGCACGATCACCCTGCAGCACTGACGGTCTCCCCCGAGGACGCGGCCACGAAGACCGTCCGCGTCATCCGCTTGCCGTTGACCACGAACACCAGGCGCAGTGACTCGCGCCCCTCGGCCACCCCGTCGGAGCGGATCGGGATGCTGAGCACCGCGCTCCTGGCGCCCCTGCGCACCTCCACCGACAGGTAGGGCCGCAGCGAGGCGAGCGTCGCCTCCGGGTCGTCGGTCGGCGCGTAGCGCTCCAGCCACGACGTGGGTACGTCGCCGGCGCGCAGCGGCGCCGGGGAGATCTTGACCCGGGCGTTGACGTAGAGGTCGTAGTCGACCCGCCTGTCGAGCCGCACCACGAACTCCGCGCGCTCGCCCTCGCGCACGGTCTTGCGGCGCGGGGTCACCGTGACCGGCGGGGTGGGGTCGTCGTCCTCCACCCGCAGGTCGCCGACGTAGGCGTCGGTCATCACGTTGCGGGTGGCCCACAGCGAGGCCGTGGTGATGATCGGGCTGTAGTCGTCGCGCTGGTCGGCGTCGTAGCTCACCGGCACGCTGCCCGACGTCTGCCCGGCCGGGATGTCGATGGTGAAGGCCTGCACGGAGCCGCGCTCCTGGCCGACGGTCAGCACGTTGACCCGCATCGGGCGCGACACGTCCCCCGTGACGCTGTAGGGCAGGCGCGCGACGAAGATGCCCGGAGCGTTGCCCTCCACGATCTTGAGTGACCGCAGGCTGAGCGTGGCCATCCGCCGGTCGGGCACCGCGGCCAGCGCGGCGGGAGCCCGCGAGATGTCGGCCAGCCACACCCGCCCGTCCTGGTCGCGGCTGACGAGCTCGACCGCGGCGATCCTGGTGAGGTCGACCCCGGCCGCGGCCGAGGTGTCCACGACCACCGTCTGGGCCCACAGCTTGGTGACGAAGTCGGCGCGCAGCAGCGCCGGGACCAGCCCGCCGCCCTCGGGCGTCAGCTCGACACTGGCCCCGTCGGCGTCCGTCAGCCGCACGCCGAGGTGCGCGTCGCCGCGGGCCGCGTCGACGATGGTGCGCAGCTCGAGCCGGCCGGAGCTGAGGTCGAGCGGGTCGTCGAAGACCAGCCCGGCCCGCTGGCCGCTGGCGGTCCAGGCCATCTCGAAGAACCGCCGGGTCGGCGCCCGGGAGCCGGCCGACGCCCAGTGCGGGGCGACGACGTCGTCGAGAAGGCGCCCGCACTGACCGAAGCGGTTGCCGAAGCCGATGACCCCGGCGCACAGCTGCGCCTCGGCCCCCTGGGGCAGGGTCAGGGTGGTGCCGATCCCGGGCCGGCGCGACTCGCGCCCGCCACCGAGCGCGTGGCTGCGCACGTCGGCGTCCCCGACGGAGCCGACGGTGACCGCCGAGCCGTCGTACAGCGGGAGGTACTGGCCCGCACCGGTGAACAGCCGGACCGCACCGGCGACGTAGGTGCGTCCGACCTTCCGCTGCTCGGCGGCGCGGAGCCGGCCCGGCGCCTCCTTGCCGCACGCCGCCTTCGGGGCGCCGTACCAGTCGTCGGAGGACGGGGCCTGCGCGACCCCCGGAGTCCATTCGCTGTTGAAGTAGTTGTGGTTGGCGCCCATCACCAGCACCGAGCTCTTCAGCGAGGTGTCGTCGGTGGTGAGGTCGCGCGCCACGTCGGTGAACTGCTGGCCCTGGAGGTCGCTGACGTCGCCGTCGCAGTAGGGCAGCACCGTGACGGTGGGGACGTAGGGCGCGGTCTGGACGCCGAAGTCGGTCGGGGCCAGCAGGACCTGGCCGGCGATCCGGTAGGGCGCGTCGGCGGGGATCCGGATGGCGGCGCGGTTGACACCCTCCCCGCCCCGGCTGTGGCCGACGAGCACGACCTGGTCGAGGTCGACCTGGTGCGCCGCGGCGATGGTGGTCCAGTGGTCGAGGTGGGCGATGACGAGGCTCGCCCGGGCGCCGGCCCCGGCGTCCGGCACGCGGCCGTCCTGGGCGTTGATGCCGTTGACCCGGATCGAGACGGTGGCGTAGCCCTGCGACGCGAGCAGACGCTGGATGTAGTCGTAGCCGAGGTGGCCCGGGATCTCCAGGGCGGGCGCGACGCACGGCCAGGAGTAGAGGTCCGCCTCCGGGTCCCGGACCTCGGTGTAGCAGTACTGGTGGCGCCCGTGCATGAGCAGCACCAGCGGCCGCGGGCCGGTCACGGCCGTCGGGTCGGGCTCGACGACGTGGCCGACCATCTCGATCGGCTGCGCCATCCGGGCGACCTTGACCGGTGGGAGCGTGTAGTCGCTCGACACCACCGCGTGCGGCCCGCGGACGCCCGGGTCGTCGGCGAGCAGCTCCGTGGGCAGGCTCGAGGCACGGGCCGGGGAGCCGGCGCCGCTGCGGGCACTGCGGCGCTCGTCGAGGGTGCGCCCGGACAGTACGACGTCCAGCTCGCCGGGCTGCGGCTCCCGGTCGGCGGACATGACGCTGCTGACGGTGCGCCCGTCGGCGGACACGGTCGGCGGGGCGATCACCCCACCGGCGCCGCTGACAGCGGCGCTGACGATGAGCGGCCGGTCGGAGGTGACCGGCAGCCGGGCCGGCGAGGTCCAGGAGACGACGTACCGCTGCGGGCCGGTCTGCTCGACGGTCCAGGTGCCGCGCTCGGCGACCCGCTCGACGGCAGACGAAGGTGCCGAGGTGGGGGCCGTCGACGGGGCCGGCGCG
>JBAZRQ010000537.1:0-2713 GCA_041662925.1 Nocardioides sp.
TGCGCGCGTGCCTGATGTTCGCGGTGTCCGCGGTCGGTCTCGAGCTGACCACGGTCGAGGGGCTGGCTGACGCCGACGGCGCCCTGAGCAACGTGCAGCAGGCGTTCGCCGAGTGCCACGGGCTGCAGTGCGGCTTCTGCACGCCGGGCTTCCTCACCACGATCACCGCGGGGCTGCGCGACAACCCGCAGCCCACGCACGACGAGGCGCGCGACATGATCGCCGGCAACCTGTGCCGCTGCACCGGCTACCAGAACATCGTCAAGGCCGTGGAGCGCGCCGCCGAGCTGGGTTTCGAGGCTCGCAAGCTCGCACCTCAACCACCGGAGGGGCGATGACCACGAAGCTGATGGGCACCGGGGTGCAGCGGGTCGAGGACCAGCGCTTCCTGCGCGGGCTCGGGCGCTACGCCGACGACGTCGCGGTGGACCCGTCGACGCTGCACGCGGCGGTGCTCAGGTCGCCGCACGCGCACGCGCGGATCGTCGACATCGACGTGGCCGACGTACTCGACGTCGAGGGCGTCCACGCGGTGTGGACCTACGACGACCTCGCCGGGCCGATGGCCGAGCCGCTGCCGCTGCTGATCCCGCACCCGATGCTGACCCACGGGCGGACGCAGTACGCGCTGGCCAAGGACGAGGTCAACTACGTCGGCGAGGCGATCGCGTTCGTGGTCGCCGACGACCGCTACGTCGCCGAGGACGCCGTCGGGAAGATCAAGGTCAGCTACGAGTTCCTGCCGCCCGTGGTGGGCATCGCCGCCGCCCGCGCCGCCGACCGGCTGGTGCACGACGACGTGCCCGGCAACGTCGGCGCCCGCATGGAGCAGAACACCGGCGACGTCGAGGCCGCCCTCGCCGCGGCGCCGCGCCGGCTGACCCTCGACCTGACCGTCGAGCGCAGCTCGTGCCAGCCGATGGAGGGCCGCGGCACCGTCGCGCGCTGGGACCCCGACATCGACCGGCTCCAGGTGTGGACGTCGACCCAGAGCTCGACCGGCGTCCGCGCCGTGGTCGCGGTCAAGCTCGGGCTCGACCTGCGCCAGGTCGACGTGATCACCCCCGACGTGGGCGGCGGCTTCGGCGTCAAGATCAACCACCCCTGGCCCGAGGAGCTGCTGGTGCCGCTCGCCGCGCGCACCCTCGGCCGGACCGTGAAGTTCACCGAGGACCGGCGCGAGCACTTCATCTCCACCGCCCACGAGCGCGGCCAGGTGCAGCACATCGAGGTCGGCTTCGACGACGACGGGCGGCTGCTGGCCCTCGACGTGATGTTCTGGCACGACCACGGCGCCTACACGCCGTACGGCCTGATCGTCCCGATCATCACCTCCACCCAGCTGCTCGGGCCCTACAAGCCCGCCGTCTACCGCGTGGTCTTCGAGTCGCTCTACACCAACACGGTGATGGTCACGCCCTACCGCGGCGCCGGTCGCCCGCAGGGCTGCTACGCCATGGAGCGCACCATGGACGCGATCGCCGCCGAGCTCGGCAAGGACCGCACCGAGGTGCGCGCGGTCAACTTCATCCAGCCCGACGAGTTCCCCTTCGACCAGGGGCTGGTCTTCCAGGACGGCCGCGAGCTCGAGTACGACAGCGGCGACTACCCGGCCTCGCTGGAGAAGATCAAGGCGCTGATCGGGTGGGACGAGTTCCCGCGGTTCCGCGCGGAGATGGCCGCCGAGGGACGCCAGGTCGGGATCGGGCTGGCCTGCTACGTCGAGGGCACCGGCGTCGGCCCCTACGAAGGCGCCCACGTGCACGTCGAGACCACCGGCAAGGTCAAGGTCGCCACCGGCCTCACCACCCAGGGGCAGGGGCACGCGACGGTCTTCGCGCAGCTGGTCGCCGACGAGCTCGGCTGCCGGTTCGAGGACGTCGAGGTCGTCACCGGCGACACCCGCCGGATGCCGTACGCCGTCGGCACGTTCGCCTCGCGCGCCGCGGTGATGAGCGGCTCGGCGATCCACCTCGCGGCCAAGCGGACCAAGGAGAAGGCGCTCAAGATCGCCGCCGAGGCGCTCGAGGCGTCGCCCGACGACCTGCAGATCGTGGACGGGGTGGTGTCGGTCAAGGGCTCGCCCGGCTCGTCGATCGACCTCGGCACGGTCGCCGTACTCTCCAACCCGCTGCGCTACGCCTTCGACGAGGCGTCCAAGGCGGCCACGCAGTTCACGGTCGGCGACCCCGGCAAGCCTCCGGTGGCCGAGGACGAGGAGCCCGGACTGGAGGGCACCGACTTCTACTCGCCCGAGCGCTCGACGTTCGCGTCCGGGATGCATGCCGTGATCGTCGAGACCGACCCGGAGACGGCCGAGATCACGATCCTCAAGTACGCCGTGGTCCACGACTGCGGCAAGCTGATCAACCCGATGATCGTGGAGGGCCAGATCCACGGCGGCGTCGCGCAGGGCGTCGGCGGCGCGCTCTACGAGCGGATGGTCTACGACGAGGCCGGGCAGCTGCTCAACGCGTCGTTCATGGACTTCTTGATGCCCTACGTCACCGAGGTCCCCGACGGCATCGACATCGACCACCTCGAGACGCCGTCGCCGCTCAACCCGCTCGGCATCAAGGGCGCCGGTGAGGCCGGCGTGATCCCGTCGGCGGCGGTCTTCGCCTCCGCCATCGAGGACGCCGAAGGCATCCCCATCACCGCCATACCGATCTCCCCGTCCGAGCTGTTCCACCTCCGACTCACGCACGCCGAG
>JBAZRQ010000538.1:0-2707 GCA_041662925.1 Nocardioides sp.
GGTGGTCGTCGCGGCGTCCGGAACGAGCGGTGCCGGCAAGGCGGCCAAGGCTCACCTGCTCGGCAGCGAGATCATGGGCAACGCCAGCGCCTACGGCGTGGGCGGCAGCCACCGGCACACCCCCGAGATCACCCAGAACCTCTCCGCACTCGTCGACGGCACGGTACGGGTCAGCTTCACCCCGCTGCTCGTCCCGATGCCGCGGGGGATCCTCGCCACCTGCTCGGCGCCCCTGCGCGGCGACGTCTCCGCGGAGCAGGCGTACGACGTCTACGCGGCGGCCTACGCCGACGAGCCGTTCGTGCACGTGCTCGCGCCGGGGCAGTGGCCGCAGACCAAGTCGGTCACCGGCTCCAACGCGGTCCACCTCCAGGTGACCGTCGACGCCGCGGCGCACCGGCTCGTGGCCGTCGGCGCCGTCGACAACCTCGCCAAAGGCACCGGCGGCGCCGCCGTCCAGTGCATGAACCTCGCCCTCGGCCTCGACGAGGGCCTGGGCCTCACGACAGTTGGGATCGCACCATGACCGCCACGACGACCTACACGCTCCAGCAGTTCCCCGAGAAGCTCGCCGTCGTGAAGCTGCCGCCCGGGGCCGAGATCCCGGAGTGGGCCGAGTCGTCCTCGCTGTTCTCGATCACCGCGACCGCGACCGAGACCTCGCTGGTGTGCGCCGGGCGCAACGTGCCGACCAAGCAGGTCGCCCACAAGGGCATGACCGCCTTCGCCGTGATGGGGACCCTCGACTTCTCGCAGACCGGGGTCCTGGCCGCGCTGCTGGCGCCGCTCGCCGAGGCCGAGATCAGCGTGTTCACGATCTCGACCTACGACACCGACTGGATCCTGGTGCCGGTGGCCAAGGCGGAGGACGCGGCCGAGGCGTGGCGACGACAGGGGCACACCGTCGACCTCGCCGTCCCCGTCAAGCCCACCCGGAAGAAAAAGCCATGACCGTCACCACCCCCGCAGGCTTCCGCGCCGCCGGCGTCCCCGCCGGCCTCAAGTCCACCGGCGCCAAGGACCTCGCGCTCGTCGTCAACGACGGGCCGGCCTTCGACTCCGCCAGCGTCTTCACCGCCAACCGCTGCAAGGCCAACCCGATCCTCTGGAGCCAGGAGGTGGTCAAGGACGGCGTCGTGCGTGCCGTCGTCCTCAACTCCGGCGGCGCCAACTGCTACACCGGCCCCGACGGCTTCCAGACCACGCACGCCGTGGCCGAGAAGGTCGCCTCCGTCCTCGACATCGGACCCGGCGACGTCGTCGTCTGCTCCACCGGTCTGATCGGCCTCGCCAACGACCGCGACCACCTGCTCGCCGGCGTCGACACGGCGTACGCCGCGTTGTCGGCCGAGGGCGGCACGGCCGCGGCCGAGGCGATCATGACCACCGACTCGGTGAGCAAGCAGGTCGTCGTCGAGGGTGCCGGCTGGTCCATCGGCGGCATGGCCAAGGGCGCCGGGATGCTCGCGCCCCAGCTCGCCACGATGCTCGTCGTCCTGACCACCGACGCCGTCGTACCCGCCGCCGACCTGGACCAGGCGCTGCGCGCCGCGACCCGGGTCAGCTTCGACCGGCTCGACTCCGACGGCTGCATGTCCACCAACGACACGGTCACCGTGATGGCCAGCGGCGCCAGCGGGATCACGCCGCCGCTGCCCGACTTCACCGACGCGCTGACCCAGGCCTGCACCGACCTCGCGATGCAGCTGCTGCGCGACGCCGAGGGCGCCGACCACGAGATCGCGATCACGGTGCTCAACGCGGCCACCGAGGACGACGCGGTCGAGGCAGGCCGCAGCGTCGCCCGCAGCAGCCTGTTCAAGGCCGCGGTCTTCGGCAACGACCCCAACTGGGGGCGCGTCCTGGCCAGTATCGGCACCACCCAGGCCGCCTTCGACCCGGCCGACCTCGACGTCGCGATGAACGGCATCTGGGTGTGCCGCAACTCCACCCCGGCCGCCGACCCGGCCACGGTCGACCTCAAGCCCCGCGAGGTCAGCGTGACCATCGACCTCAAGTCCGGCGCCGCTCGCGCGACCGTCTGGACCAACGACCTCACGCACGCCTACGTCCACGAGAACAGTGCCTACAGCTCATGAACCAGACTCCCGGTAAGCCCGACCCCGCCAAGGCCAGGGTCCTGGCCAACGCCCTCCCGTGGCTCAAGCGCTACCACGGCAAGATCGTGGTGGTGAAGTACGGCGGCAACGCCATGACCGACGACGACCTCAAGCGCGCGTTCGCCGAGGACATCGCGTTCCTGCGCTTCGCCGGCTTCAAGCCGGTCGTGGTGCACGGCGGCGGCCCGCAGATCTCCCGGATGCTCGACAAGCTCGGCATCGAGTCGGAGTTCAAGGGCGGCCTGCGCGTGACCACCCCGGAGGCCATGGAGGTCGTGCGGATGGTGCTCGTCGGGCAGGTCCAGCGCGAGCTGGTCGGCCTGATCAACGAGCACGGGCCGCTCGCCGTCGGCCTCTCCGGCGAGGACGCCGGCCTGTTCACCGCCGAGCAGACCAACACCATCGTCGACGGCGAGGAGGTCGACCTCGGGCTGGTCGGCGAGGTCGCCCACGTGCGCCCCGAGTCGGTCCTCGACCTGATCGAGGCCGGACGGATCCCCGTGGTCTCCAGCGTCGCCCCGGACATCGACGGCCAGGTCCACAACGTCAACGCCGACCTGGCCGCCGCGTCCCTCGCGGTGGCGCTC
>JBAZRQ010000539.1:0-2692 GCA_041662925.1 Nocardioides sp.
GAACGACGACGCTCCGGGCTGAAAGTAGGAGGCCGGGAGGCGGGGGTCGTTCACTGGCCACCCTTCTGGATGAACGACTTCACGAAGTCCTCGGCGTTGGACTCCAGCACCTCGTCGATCTCGTCGAGGATGGCGTCGACGTCGTCGTCGAGGGCTTCCTTGCGCTCGGCGACATCGCTCTCGGTGGCGACCTCGGTCGCCTCCTCGGTTTCCGACGACTTGCGCGGCTGCTTCTGCTCTTGGGCCATGTCTCGACCCTATCCAGTCGTGCGAAGCACTTCGCGGTTTGGCCACAAACCGCGGGTCGCGGGGCCTGACCTGCGCGGTTTGTGACCAAACCGCGACCCGACCGGGTCAGCGGGTCAGGGCCGTGAAGAGCTGCTCGGCGGTGTCACAGCGGTCGAGGAGTGCGCCGACATGCGCCTTGCTCCCGCGAAGCGGGTCGATGGTGGGGACCCGCTGCAGCGACTCGCGGCCGGGGAGGTCGAAGATGACGGAGTCCCAGGAGGCGGCGGCGACGTGCTCGGCGTACTTCTCGAGGCAACGGCCGCGGAAGTAGGCGCGAGTGTCCTCCGGAGGGTCGTGCATGGCACGTTCGACGGCGGCGTCGTCGAGCAGTCGCTCCATCCGGCCGGAGGCGGCGAGCCGGTTGTAGAGGCCCTTGTCGGGGCGGATGTCGGAGTACTGGAGGTCGATCAGCTGCAGCTTGGCGTCGCTCCAGTCGAGGCCGTCGCGGTGCCGGTACTGCTCGAGCAGCTTCAGCTTGGCCACCCAGTCGAGCTCGGTCGCGCACAGCATCGGGTCGCGCTCGAGCCGGTCGAGCACGGACTCCCAGCGCTGCAGGACGTCCACAGTCTGGGCGTCGGCATCGGCGCCCAACCGGTCCTCGACGTACTTCTTGGCGAGGTCGAGGTACTCGAGCTGCAGCTGTACGGCGGTCAGGGTGCGCCCGTCGGTGAGCGTGAACGTCTGCTTGAGGGTGGGGTCGTGCGAGACCGCCCGCAGCGCCGAGACAGCGCCGTCGACGGTGAGGTCGGGGCCGATGAACCGGTCCTCGATCATCGCGAGCACCAGTGCCGTCGTTCCGACCTTGAGATAGGTGGAGATCTCGGAAAGGTTGGCATCGCCGATGATCACGTGGAGCCGCCGGTACTTCTCCGGGTCGGCGTGCGGCTCGTCGCGGGTGTTGATGATGGGGCGCTTCAGGGTCGTCTCGAGCCCGACCTCGACCTCGAAGAAGTCCGCGCGCTGGCTGATCTGGAAGCCGTGCTCGCGGCCGTCCTGTCCGATCCCGACGCGGCCGGCGCCGCACACCACCTGGCGGCTCACGAAGAACGGCGTCAGGTGTCGGACGATGTCGCCGAACGGGGTGGAGCGGCGCATCAGGTAGTTCTCGTGGGCGCCGTAGGAGGCGCCCTTGTTGTCGGTGTTGTTCTTGTAGAGCGCGATCGCCGCACCGTTGGGCAGCTGGCCGGCGCGGCGCTGGGCGTCGAGCATCACCTGCTCCCCCGCCTTGTCCCAGAGGACGACGTCGAGGGGGTTGGTGACCTCCGGGCTGGAGTACTCGGGGTGGGCGTGGTCGACGTACAGGCGCGCGCCGTTGGTGAGGATGACGTTGGCCAGGCCCATGTCCTCGTCGGTCAGCTGGCTGGGGTCGGCCACCTGCCGGGACATGTCGAAGCCGCGGGCGTCACGCAGCGGCGACTCCTCCTCGAAGTCCCACCGGGCGCGGCGCGCCCGCACAGTGGCCGAGGCGTAGGCGTTGACCACCTGCGACGACGCCACCATGGGGTTGGCCAGCGGCTGCCCCTGGACCGAGATGCCGTACTCGACCTCGGCCCCCATGACCCGTCGTACGCTCATGGCACGAGGGTACGCGGCTGGGCGCCCGTGACCGTCAGCGCTTCCGCAGCACCATCTGGGCTAGGTAGATGACGACGAGGATGACGACGATGAATGCAATGACCTTCAGCATGGGGGCTCCAGGGGTCCGTGCCGTTCCGTGCGAACGACCTTCCCTGCCTAGCACGCACCCGGTCGCCTGATGCGCCTGTGGGAGGAGAGAGTCGTCCCGCGGTTGGTCGACTGGTCACTGCGTGCCCCCGAGATCGGGGAGCTACGAACGGACGTCTGCACGGGGCTGCGCGGCGAGGTGCTCGAGGTCGGGTTCGGCAGCGGCCTCAACACGAGGTTCTACCCCGCTGACGTGTCGACGGTCAGCGCCGTGGAACCGTCCGACCTGGCGTGGCGGCTCTCGGAGCGCCGGCGGACGGCGAGCAGCGTCCCTGTGGTCCGGGTCGGCCTCGACGGGCAACGCCTGGCCGCCGATGATGCGTCGTACGACTCCGTGCTGTCGACGTTCACGCTGTGCACGATCCCGGACGTCAGCCGGGCCCTGGCCGAGGTGCGGCGGGTGCTGCGCCCCGGGGGGTCGCTGCACTTCGTCGAGCACGGACTCGCGCCGGAACCGGGCGTCGTCGTGTGGCAGCGTCGGCTGGACCCGGTGCAACGCAGGCTCGCCGGAGGGTGCCATCTGTCGCGTGACATCCCGGCGCTGGTCCGCGATGCCGGGCTCGAGATCGAGGAGCTGCGGGCGGAGTACCTGCCCGGGCCGCGGGTGTCGCGGCCGTGGACGTACGGCTACCTCGGGCGGGCGGCGGTCTGACGTTGCGCGGTTTGGTCCCAAACCGCA
>JBAZRQ010000540.1:0-2691 GCA_041662925.1 Nocardioides sp.
TGCCTCGATCATGACGGGTGAGCTGACGCTGGAGCGACGTCGGACCGACCTGGTGGCCGTGCTCCGAGCCGCGGTGGAGGGGATCCAGCCCGCAGCGCGGGCCGCTGAGGTGACGATCACGCGGACCGGCGCCGAGTCCGCCGAAGCGTTCGTCGACGACCGACGCGTGCAACAGATCCTGGACAACCTGCTGTCGAACGCCGTCAAGTACTCCCCCGGCGGTGGGCGGGTGCACACCTGGTGCGAGGTCCAGGGACACACCGTCGCGATCTCCGTCACTGACACGGGCATCGGGATTCCCGCTCCCGAGCAGGAGCAGCTCTTCGCCAGGTACTTCCGGGCGTCGACGGCGCTCGATCGCGGCATCGAGGGCACTGGGCTCGGGCTCGCCAACGCGCGCGCGTTCGCCGAAGCGCACGGAGGCGACCTCCATTGCAGCAGCGAGCCAGGGGTCGGCTCCACGTTCACCCTGGTGCTCCCCGATGGCCTCGAGCCCAGCGACTCGGAGCGTGCCGAGGCTCCCCCGGCATGAGGACCCAGCTCGCCCTGGAGATCGGTCGCATCCATGACGCGGTAGCCGACGTGACCGCAGAGACGTTCCATCCGGACTGCGCCCGCCACCACATCGACTTCCTGCAAGCGGCGGTCGAGCTGGACGATCCCACCGTCTTCCGCGACTACGCACTGTGGTGTCGCGACCTCCTCGGCGCCCGCGGGATCGGTGTCGCCTCCCTCGTCGCAAGGCTCGAGGCGGTCCGCGACGAGCTGGTTGGTCGGCTTTCCCCTCCGGCCGCAGATGCGGTGGACCTCGCCACCCGAGCGGCCCTCGCGGCCCTTGCCGCCGGGCAGGACTCTCCCTGGGGCGACGGCGACCCACTCTCACCCGCCTGCAACCTCTACCTGACAGCCTCCGTCAGCGGCCGCCGTGAGCAGGCACTTGCCATCGCGCGAGAAGCGGTCAGTGGCGCCCAGTCACCGGTTGACGTCTACGTCGACATCTTCCAGAGTGCGCTCTACGAGGCGGGTCGCCGCTGGCAGACCTCCGGGCTCACCATCGCCGAGGAACACATGGCCACCGCCACGACCCAGTTCATCCTCAGCGTGCTCCAGGAGGAGCTGCCCCGGACCGGCAGTCAACGCGAGACCGCAGTGGTCACCGGCGTCGTCGGCGAACAGCACGTCGTGGGTGCCAGCATCGTCGCCAACGTGCTGGAGGCCGATGGGTGGGACGTGCGATTCATCGGGACGGACCTGCCGCACGACGCGGTCGTCTCCGCAGTCGACGAGTACGGGGCGGCCCTCCTCGCCATCTCGGTCACCATGAGCGGGTCAGTGGCAGACGCGCGGGACCTGATCACCCTGGTTCGCGGGAGCAGCGCGGACCCTCCACGCATCATCGTCGGCGGCGCGGCCTTCCGCCGTGACCCGCAGCTGTGGCGGACCGTGGGCGCCGACGGGTTCGCCGCCGACGCTCGCAGCGTTGCCGAGCTCGCCCGCGGCTGAGCCGAGTCCGTCAGCGAGCGGCGATGAGCTGCGGTGCGGTCTCGCGCAGCCGGCCCTGCTGCCACATCGCGTGTACGACGAGCGCGGCGACGACGGTGCCGACGGTGCCGAGGGCGAGGTCTCCGAGGGTGTCGTCGTAGGCGCCGGCGCGCTCGGAGGACTTGCTGACGAAGGCGAAGTACTCCGCGATCTCCCATCCGAGAGCCGCGGTCACGCCGAAGGCCAGGGCCCGCTCGATGGTCCGGCCCAGGGTGGCGCCGTGGTGCAGGGTCAGCAGCAAGAAGGCTGCCGCGAGCAGCCCGGTGTTGATGAGGTGCATCCAGTCGTCGAACCACCAGATGGCGTCGTAGAGGTTCATCCGGTTGCCGAGGGTGTCGCTGAAGCAGGTGATCGTCACGAGCAGGTCGGCCACCCACGGGAACGACGCCCGCTCGCGCCAGAAGACATACCAGACGGCGGGCACCGCGAACGCGAGCGCCGTGTAGCCGATCGTGCGCAGGTTGGCGGCCTTGCCCTCGACGTTGCCGAGCTCGGGGTTGAACGTCGCGAGGACCAGCAGCATCAGCAGCCCGCCCTTGGCGAACAGGTCGAGGCCGCGCACCATACTGGGCGTGGGGTGGCGTACGGCGAGCTGAGCGGCGGTCATGAGGGGGAACTGTACGGTTCGCCCGACGGTTCGCCCGCGTCTACCACGTCAGGTGCTGGCTGAGGTCCCCCACCTGGTCGACGAACATGGTGCGCGACGCGAACCACCACCGGCCGTCGAGCCGTTGGAACGTGTCGTGGTAGCGGCCGGTGATGATCATCTGCAGGGGCAGCACGTCGGTGGCCTGGGCCACGCAGAAGTAGGAGCGGCAGGTGGCGGTGCCGGCGTCGTCGTCGACCTCGATCCGCGCGTTGGTGGTGATGTGGTGGGTCTTGGGCGTGCCGGTGTCGTCGTAGCGACGGGTGGACATCTCGTAGAGCCTGCGCGCTCCCTCACGGCCCTCGAAGACGGTCTCGGGCGGCCCGTTCTCCTGGCCGTGGATCCGCGCGTGGGTGAACAGGTCGGCCACGCCCTCGAAGTCACCGGCGTCGATCCGTTCGGCGTAGTCGTAGAGCAGGTTCTCGATCTCGCGCGCGCTGTCGGCCATGCCGGCAGCCTAGGCCTGGCCCGGCCGCAGGATGGGGTGTCGAAGCACGAGAAGC
>JBAZRQ010000541.1:0-2689 GCA_041662925.1 Nocardioides sp.
TCATCAGAGCTTCCGGCGGGTTGTCCTGACGCGGGTCCATCTGTACCAGTCCCATGTAGCGCATTGCTGTGTCCCTTCGTTTGAGGCGCCGTGCTCGGCGCCTGTCACCCGTACGTCGGTCGGCGACAGGAGGATCCGACATCCAGCCCGAAATCAGCGAGGCGCCTCGTCTGCCCATCTGCGTAAGTGGGCAAGCGAGGCGCCTCGGTAAGACAAACCAAGGTCTAGTCCACGGAGGCCGAAACCGCAACCATGGTTGAAGTTGCAACCGCCGGCCGGACGGCCGGCGCCTTCTCGTCGGCGCGCAGGAAGCGGCCGGTGCGCTCCTTGCCGAGTACGTCGGTCGCGTCGCCGTCGCGCCACACGGCGCGCCCGCCGACCATCACCAGCGGGACGGTGGCGTCGTTGCGGTTGACCATGCGCGAGAGGTTGTCGTACTGCGCGACCGGGGCCTCGTGGTAGTCGTCCAGCGTGGCGTCGAGGTGCGTCGGGTCGAGCAGGAAGAGGTCGGCGCGGTCTCCGACCCGGAGGTGGCCGGCGTCGATGCCGTACCAGTCGGCGAGCTCGCCGGTCAGGCGGTGCACGGCGCGCTCCATGGACAGGAACGGGCGACCGGCGACCTCGGCGTCGTGGACGTGCCTCAAGAGCCTGAGCCCGAAGTTGTAGAAGGACATGTTGCGCAGGTGGGCGCCGGCGTCGGAGAAGCCCATCTGCACACCCGGGGACTGAGCCATCTTCTTGAGGATGTCGGGGCGGTGGTTGGAGATCGTGGTGCGCCAGCGGATCGCCGTACCGTGCTCGAGCACGAGGTCCAGGTAGGCGTCGACGGGGTGCAGGCCGCCGCGCTCGACGCCGACCTGGCCGAACGACTTGCCGATCACGGACGCGTCGGGGCACTCGACGATCTCGGCGTCGAAGAAGTCGCGGTGCCAGACCCGGGGGCCGTACTTGCTGTCGTAGTCCTTGCGGAAGCGGCGCCGGTAGTCCTCGTCGCGCATCAGGTCGTCGCGGGCGATCTTCTCCTGCAGGTGCAGGGCGGCGGCGCCGGAGCCGAACTCCTCGAAGATCACGAGGTCGATGCCGTCGGCGTAGACCTCGAACGGCACCGGCAGGTGCTGCCACTTGAAGTCGGCGCCGGCCTTGTTGACGGTCGCGGCCAGGAGACGCATCAGGTGGATGATGAACGGGATCGCCTTGATGTCGGCGGCCGAGAGCAGGCTGGTCTTCAACGGCTTGGTGCGACCGAAACCGATCGAGCCCAGCGCCTGGGTGACGATCGTGTGCGGGTGGCTGGCGTCGGGGCCGGCCTGCAGTGCCCGCTCCCGGGAGCGCAGGATCTTGCGCAGGCCCCGCATCTCGCGCCACTTGGCGTAGGTCGACGGCAGGGTGCGCGAGCGGCAGACGTCACCGTCGAGCTTGTCGAAGAGCAGCTGCTGGGCCGACATGCCGACGAACCCGGCGTCGAGCGCCTCGGTGAGCATGTCCTCCATCCGGCGCTGCTCGCCGCGCGACGGGCGGACGTTCTTACGGGTGGCCTGGTCCAGCCCCATCGTGGCGGTGCGCATGTCGGAGTGGCCGATGAACGCGGCCAGGTTGGGCCCCAGCGGCAGCGACTCGAGCGCCTCGACGTACTCCTTCGCCGAGGACCAGGTCTTGGCCTCCTCGACCGCGCGGATGACGTGCTTGCGCGGGATCGCCTCGACCCGGCCGAACAGGTCGCCGGCGTCGACCGCGCCGACGTGGATGGTCGAGAGCGAGCACGAGCCGAGCAGGATCGTGGTCACGCCGTGGCGCAGCGACTCCGGCAGGTGCGGGTCGTTGAGCACCTCGACGTCGTAGTGGGTGTGGATGTCGACCATCCCGGGCAGCACCCACTGGCCGGCCGCGTCGACCACCTCGGGGCAACCGGTGGCGTCCAGCGGCTCCGCCGACACCGCCGCGACGTGGCCGTCGCGGATGCCGACGTCCCGGACTGCAGAAGGCGCCCCCGTCCCGTCGAACCAGCGGCCGCCTCGGATGATCACGTCAAACGTCATAGGCGGATCGAACCGGACTCCTTGACACGCGTCAAGAGGTGAGCCCGATCACGTCTCAGGCCGTGGCCGCGAACGCCTGGCCGACCACGTCGAAGGCCTCGGCCAGCAGCGCGTCGGAGATCGCCAGCGGCGGCAGGAAGCGGAAGACGTTGCCCCAGGTGCCGCAGGTGAGGACGACGACGCCGTGGGCGTGGCAGTACGCCGCCACCGCGGCGGCGCGGGCGGGGTCCGGGGTCGTGGTGCCGGGGGAGCACAGCTCGATCGCCATCATCGCCCCGCGGCCGCGGACGTCGCCGATCACGGCGTACGTCTCCTGGAGGTCGGCGAGCCGGCCCGCCATGGTGGCGCCGATCTCGCGGGCCCGGGCGCCGAGGTCGTGCTCGCGCATCTCCTCGATCGCCCCGAGCGCCGCGGCGCAGGCGACCGGGTTGCCGCCGTAGGTGCCGCCGAGGCCGCCGACGTGCACGCTGTCCATCAGCTCGGCCCGCCCGGTGACGGCGGCGAGGGGGAGCCCTCCGGCGATGCCCTTGGCGGTCGTGACCAGGTCGGGCACGACGCCCTCGTGGTCGCTGGCGAACCAGTCGCCGGTGCGGCAGAAGCCGGTCTGGATCTCGTCGGCGACGTAGACCACGGCGTTGGCCGTGCACCAGGCG
>JBAZRQ010000542.1:0-2689 GCA_041662925.1 Nocardioides sp.
GCCGCCGGCCGACGCCGGCATCGCCGCCCACATCGCGGCCGTCGGGCCGCTAGCCGACATCCCGCGCGGTCCGGCCGGCAAGGTACTCACCGAGGACATCATCGACCGCTATCTCGACACGGTGGCCGACCTCGCCGTCGACGGGCCCCGCGACCTCGACATCGTCTACACGCCCCTGCACGGCGTGGGCGGCACGTCGGTCGTGCAGGTGCTCGAGACTGCCGGGTTCGGCCAGCCCCGGGTGGTCGAGCAGCAGGAGCAGCCCGACCCCGACTTCCCGACGGTTTCCTTCCCCAACCCAGAGGAGCCCGGGGCGATGGACCTCGCCATGGCGCTCGCCGAGCGCCACGGCGTCGACCTGGTGGTCGCCAACGACCCCGACGCCGACCGCTGCGCCGCTGCGGTCCCGGGCCTCCACGGCTGGCGGATGCTGCGCGGCGACGAGGTCGGGGCGCTGCTGGCCCACCACCTGCTGCGCACCGGCAAGCAGGGCACCTACGCGACGTCGATCGTGTCGTCCTCGCTGCTCGGCAAGATGGCGGCGGCCCACGGCCAGCCCTACGCCGAGACGCTCACCGGCTTCAAGTGGATCGGCCGCGTCGAGGGCCTCGCGTTCGGCTACGAGGAGGCGCTCGGCTACTGCGTCGACCCGGAGCACGTGCGCGACAAGGACGGCGTCTCGGCACTGCTGCTGCTGTGCGAGATCGCGGCCCTGGCCAAGGCCGAGGGGCGAGGTCTTCCCGACCTGCTCGACGACATCGCCCGCGAGTTCGGCCTCCACGCCACCGACCAGGTGTCAGCGCGGGTGGAGGACCTGGCCCAGATCGGTACGGCGATGGCGCGCCTGCGCTCGACCCCGCCGACCGAGCTCGGCGGCCTGGCCGTCCTGTCCGTCGACGACCTGGCGCTGGGCTCGGCCACCCTCCCGCCCACGGAGGGCCTGCGCTACACGCTGGCGGAGGGCGCGCGCGTCATCGTCCGCCCGAGCGGCACCGAGCCCAAGATCAAGTGCTACCTCGAGGTGGTCGTACCGGTGCAGCCCGACGACGGGGTCGAGGCCGCCCGGATCTCGGCGGCCGGTCGCCTGGACGCCCTGGGCGCCGCGATCAAGGCCGCCGCCGGGATCTAGACGACGAACGTCACCACGGCGACGACGGCGAGCGCTGCGAGGACGACGATCTCGGGCCACGCCGGCTGCCGTCGTACGCCCGAGGCCAGGGCCTGCTGCTCGGCGGACCCGGGGCGGACGCCGTGCGCGGCGCGCTCGTCCGCGATCCGCTGGCGGATCCGCTGCTCGACGAAGTCGGCGTAGTCGACCGTGGCGTTGGCGTCGGCCGACCTGCCACGCATCCGGTTGGCCACCGGCCCGGAGCCGAGCGCGGGGCGCCCGTGCAGCTGACGGCGGGACTTGCCCAGCGCCGGGCTCACGAACCGCTTCTCTCCGACGCGCACGGCGAGCAGCTGGCGCAGCGCCAGCTCCTCGATCGCGGCCAACGGGATGTGGATCGTCTCCAGCATGTTGCGCAGCTCGAGGTGCTCACCGACCAGGGACACCCGCGGGCGCAGCACCGCGGCCCAGGTCAGCACTCCCACCAGCGCGGCCAGGGCGATCCCCCAGTCGGCGAAACCAGCGTCGCGGTCGGCCAGCCCGAAGCCGACCACGGTGGCGGCCAGCACGATCCCGAGCACACCCAGCCCGCGACCACTGGTCGGCGCAAACCGTTCCGGCTGCACGTCGCTCACGCTGTCTCCTCGTCGGTTGCCCTCGCTCTGGCCGCCAACCCTATGCTGGGGGGATGCCTCCATCCCCCGCCGCCGCGACCTCTCAAGGTGCGGCCTGGGACTTCTCCGACGTCACGCACTCGGATGCCTCCCTGCGCCGGTTCCTGCACGGACTCCCCGGGGTCGACCAGGTCGGTGCCGACGCACGGGCCGCGTCGCTCGGCACCCGCTCGATCAAGACCACGGCCAAGGCCTACGCCCTCGACCTCGCCATCCGGATGGTCGACCTGACCACGTTGGAGGGCCAGGACACCCACGGCAAGGTGCGAGCCCTGGCCGCCAAGGCGATGCGCCCCGACCCCGCCGACTCCACCTGCCCCCAGACCGCCGCGGTCTGCGTCTACCCCGACATGGTGGCGACGGCCAAGGAGGTCCTCGGCGACAGCGGGGTCCACGTCGCAGCGGTCGCCACGGCGTTCCCGAGCGGCCGCGCCGCCCTCGACATCAAGCTGGCCGACACCCGCGACGCGGTCGAGGCCGGTGCCGACGAGATCGACATGGTCATCGACCGGGGCGCGTTCCTCTCCGGGCACTACCTGCAGGTCTTCGAGGAGATCGTGGCCGTGCGCGAGGCCTGCGCCCGACCCGACGGGCAGAGCGCGCACCTCAAGGTGATCTTCGAGACCGGCGAGCTGCAGACCTACGACAACGTCCGCCGCGCCAGCTGGCTGGCGATGATGGCCGGCGGCCACTTCATCAAGACCTCCACCGGCAAGGTGCAGCCCGCGGCCACGCTGCCGGTCACCATGGTCATGCTCCAGGCGGTCCGCGACTTCCGCGAGGCCACCGGCCAGATGGTCGGGGTCAAGCCCGCCGGCGGCATCCGCACCGCCAAGGACGCCATCAAGTACCTCGTGGTGGTCAACGAGGTGGCCGGCCCGGACTGGCTCGACCCCGACTGGTTCCG